>CAIKKV010000509.1 GCA_903828035.1 uncultured bacterium | reverse complement strand
GCCGCGCCGCTCCGGCTGGATGGCGGCCTGGAGGAAGTCGGCCTGGGCCAGGCGCAGCTGCTCCCGCACGCGGCGCAGGAACGGGGAGGTTTCCGGCTGCGAATCGGCCGGCCATGCCGAATCGACTTTCGCCAGTGTTTGCGAGCAGGATTGGATTCCCTCCAGGTATTCCGAAACCGCGATCAGGTTGGCGCCTGATCCAGCCCGGGCGCGGAGAACGTCAAGGGCTCGGAATTGTTCGGCCAGCGTTTCGTAGCCCGCCGGCACGTTGGCCCGGTCCAGGTAGCGGCGCTCACGCCACTCCGTCTCCAAGGCGGTATCCTGGTCCGGCGGGGCGTGAATGACGGCGCTCACCGAGCTGCGTTTCAGGGTGATGGATCCGCCCGAGACGGTCAGGACAATGGCGGCGGGCGTCTCTTCGGCGATGACGCCTTCAATCTGGTGGCCATTCTTTAGCACAATCTGGTCGGCGACCGCGGGCACGCCCAGCAGTAACAGGATCAGCCAGCAGGCATTGTTAATTTTCATGGCGCTTCAGGGTTTATGGGGGGATTATTCATTGAATGAAATACCTGTCAGGCATATTTTTCTTCGACCTCACAGCGCCTTTGCCGTCATCCCGAGCGTAGTCGAGGGATCTCTTCCTTACCGTCTAAACCCGGAGATCCCTCGACTTCGGCCCGAAGCGGGCCTCCGCTCGGGATGACAGAATATAATCAATAAATATAAGGAAAGTTGCTTTTGGCGAAAATGGCACCAAGATTCGTAAATATAAAATCCCCCCACAAACCCGGAAGCGCCTTATCCTATTCTTTTCGTCCGATCCGCTACACAATCGGATACGGGGTGCCCAGCAGGCGGCTCAGGGCCAGGTGGGCCTTGGCGCGGCGCTTGCGCACATCGGCGCGCGCGGCGCGCAGCTCGCCGGCCAGCCAGGTGAAGTCCAGGCCCGCCGGAGCGCCCTCGTGGGTCTTGCGGCGGATCGCCTGTTCCGGATTCCGGCCTTTCAGCTCGTCGAGGTGGGTCTTCACGTAATGGTAGGCATCGCGGAACGGCATGCCCTCGGCCACCTTCTCCAGCGCCACATCCGTGGCAAACACATCCGGCGTGAACCCGCGCCGCAGCGCGGCGGGGTCGGCCGTCATGCCGATCACCAGCGGCAAAAAGGCGCGCAGGCTGCCCCGCGTCACGGCCAGGCCGTCCATCAGCTCGCCCTTCGTGTCCTGCAGGTCGCGGTTGTAGCCGCTCGGCAGGCCGCGGGCGATCTCGGCCGTGCAGGAGGCGCGCGACAGCACCCGGGCCGCGCGCGACCGCACCAGCTCGCACACGTCGGGATTGCGCTTCTGGGGCATGATGCTGCTGCCCGTGGTGCACTCGTCGGGAAGCCGGAAATAGCCGAACTCGGGCATGGTGAACAGGATCAGGTCCTCGGCCGCGCGCGCCAGGCTCAGCATGACCTGCCCGCAGGCCGCCAGCACCCGCGCCTCGTGCTTGCCGCGGACATTGTTGGCGTACAGGACGTTGTGGACAGGCCTCGCAAAGCCCAGCAGACGCGCCGTGAGCGGCCGGTCGATCGGCGCCGGCACGCCATAGCTGGCGGCCGAGCCCAGCGGGCACCGGTCGTTCAGGTCAAACACGGACGCCAGCTCGGCCAGATCGTCCAGCAGGCTCTCCGCATGCGCCGAGGCCCAGAGGCCGACGGAGGACGGCATGGCGGGCTGCAGGTGGGTGCGCCCCGCCATCGGCAGCTTGGCGTGGCGCCGGGCGAACGCCAGGAACGCCTCGGCCAGGGTGGCGGCCTCGTCCATGAGGTCCAGCAACTGCTCGCGGATGAACAGGCGGAGATCCACCGACACCTGGTCGTTCCGGCTGCGGAACGTGTGGACCTTCTTGCCGGTGTCGCCCAGCTTTTCGGTCAGGGTGCGCTCAACGGCCAGATGCACGTCCTGGTCGGCCAGCGTAATCACAAAGCGGCCGGCGCGGGAGAGGCGCATGATGGCCACCAGCTCGCGGATGACATCCCGGCACTCGCGGGCGGAAAGCAGGCGGCCGGGCATGCGGCTAAGCATGGTCGCATGGGCCGCGGAGCCCGCGCAATCCGCATCGACGAGGGCCAGGTCCAGAACCGGATCCTCGCCGACCGTGTAAGCCAGCACGTCGGAACCGATCAGGCCGACGGTCGTTTTGAGCGATTTTCGGGCCATTCCCTTACTCCTTCGATTGATCAGCCGGCGCGGCGTTCGCCCGGGCTTCCGCCTCATCCATATACCGTTCAATAGCGGTCCTCGCAAAAGGGGCCGCGGTGGCGCCGCCGGTGGACGCCTCGTCAAACCCGTCCAGCCACACCGCGCGGGCGGCGGACTCGTCTTCCAGCCGGCGCAGGAGGCGCTCGCTCGCGCTCAACCGGCGGCGCAGCAGGAACGCCGGCCTATGGCCGGCCACGCCATCAAAGAACTTTTTGTACTCCAGCGCCACGGCCATCAGCTCCGGCGGCGTGCCGATGGCCAGCTTCTGCACCGCCTCGGAGCGGGCCCGGGCCGCCTCCCTCACGCCGGGCGAGCCGCGGACGGCCAGCAGCTGGTAGGGCGAAAGAGGCGGCAGCCCGGCTCCCCCGTCCAGGCCCAGCTCCGCGGGCGCGGTCAGGAGGGTGCGGTGGAACTGGCGGAACAGCATCGGGGAAAGCGGCCGGAGCCCGCCGGCCAGGACGTCGCCCTTGACGGCGGCGGCCCGCCAGGCCGCTTCGGGCTCGACTCCGCGCGTCGCCTCGAGGGCGATGATCCAGTCGCCGGCAATCCGCCCCTGCTTCATCCGCTCGAGGATCGCCTGGAGATCGCCATTGTTGGGCCCCGTCATGAGCCAGCTGACCGCCTGGGCGGCCGCGGCCTTCTCCATCATGGGCCCGTCGGGCATGCGGTTCCATGTGACGATCGTGGCCAGCGACGGCAGGCGCCCCTCGTCCGCAAGCATCTGCGTCAGCTCGCGGTTGCGCGCCTTGTTCAGGGGAAAGAGATTGCCGGCCAGCCCGACGGCCAGCCAGTCGCCACGCTCCAGGGGAAATCCGCCCTGGCCCGCCCAGAACGTCAGCGCCAGCCGGGCGAGGTGCGCGTGAAGATCGGCGGCATTGTCCTCGTAGGATCCGTGCAGGGTG
>CAIKKV010000508.1 GCA_903828035.1 uncultured bacterium | reverse complement strand
CGAATCCTTCGACGAAGCCGTTGAAGGCTGCGACGCCTTCCTGATCGAAATCAACGACGGCAGCTATCACCTGGAGTATTTCAAGAAGCTGGCCGGCCTCGGCAAGCCGATCTTCCTGGACAAGCCCCTGGCCGGCTCGCTCGAAGACGGCCGCGAAATCCTGCGCGTGGCCCGCCGTCACAACACCCGCGTCTGGTCGGGCTCCTCGATCCCCTTTTCCCCGCCCCTGGCTGAAAATCTGGCCGCCTTTTCCCGCATTCACCTCGGCCATGTGTATGGCGCCCTGGGCAAGGCCCCGGCGGGCGATTCGCTGATCTGGTACGGGGTGCACACCTTCGAAACCCTGCAGAAAATCATGGGGCCCGGCGCGCGCTCCGTCACGGCTCATGAAAGTCCCGCCGAAACCGTGGCCATGGTCGATTATGGCGAGGGCCGCCAGGGCCTGGTGGAATGCGTCCCCGGCTGCTACCTCTATGGCGGCCGGGCGCACGGCCTGGACAAGGAAGGCAAATCGCTCATGAAGTCGTTCGCCCTTCCCGCCAGCTATCCGGCCCTGGTGGGCGCCATCAAGTCGTTTTTGGAAGGCGGGCCCGCCCCGGTCAGCATGGAAACCACCTTCGAGGGGCTGGCCATCGTGGCGGCTGCCCGGCAATCCATCGAAACCGGCCGCGCCGCCCCCGTCAGCCCGCCGCCCGCCCCATAGCAAAAAGAGCCCGTGACACCCCGAAAAATCCGCTTTCTCTCCCCTTTCCGCACGCTGGGCGATTCCATGACCGCGGGCCCGTATACCTTTTCGCCGCACTTCCGCCTCGATGAGGCCGATGCGCTCCTATGCGAATGGGCGCCTTCCGCCGAACTGCTGGCGTTCGCGGGGCCCAAGGCGTGGTACTGCTGCGAGCCCGTGACACGCTACCCGGGCTATCGCAGCCGCCCCTGGCAATCCGTGCTGCGCCGGCTGCCGGGCTCCTGCGCCTTTACCCACCTGCACCCCGACCCGGCCTGCCGCATTCCGCACGTCACGCACTGGACCATGGAGCGGCCTGCGCCTTTCGATCTCCCCCGCCTCGCGCGCGGAGTGGCGGTCGTGTCGAATCCCGGCTGGGAGCGCCTGTTTCGTCACTTCGACACCCGCCAGCGGCTGGCCTTCATTACGCATCCCTCCGTGGACCTGTTCGGCTCCCGCGAGCGCTGGTCCCGCTTTCGCCGTTTCCCCCCGCTCTCGCCGGCGGGCGCGCCGCCCAACTACAAGGGCGAGCTGGAAGGGCACTGGGGCCTGGACGTTAAAATCCGCCACCTCGCGGCCTATAAGGCCTGCGTCTGCCTCGAAAACACCTGCGAGCCCTTCTATTTCACCGAAAAGTTCGTCGATGCGGCCCGCGCCGGCTGCATCCCCGTCTACCACGCCCATCCCACCGTCAAAAGCGGAGTGCTGGCCGGCGCCCGCTGGATCGATCCCGAAGACCTTGGCTTTTCCCCCGGCCGCACGCTCGAAGCCGCCCTCGCCGCCGACCCGCGGGAGTTCCAGGACGCCAACACCGCCTGGCTGCAGGGCGACGCCCTGCGCGCCACGCGAACCGATGTCGTCTTCGCCACCCTCGCCGACCGGCTGTTCCAGCCGTCCGCGACGCCCCCCTCGCCGCCCCTGCCTTCCGGCACGCAGGCCGCGCTGGCGAACGCCTTCTCGCGCCTGCGAGTGGGCGCCGAACTGAAGCCCTGAACCGGCTCCCTTTCCGCCGCACCGAATCCCCGCGTGTTCCTTTGAAGCGCGCTTGACTTTCGGGCGTCCCGTGTTAAAGTTTTTCCGCTTTTCCTTACTCGGCTAAACATCGTCAGCCGGGCGGACGGCGACCGTATTTTTCTGGACGATCAATGCAAGAAAGAGGACCCGGTATGGCGAAATCAGCGGTTAAGAAATACGTCTATTCCTTCGGCGGCTCCAAGGCCGACGGCGACTCATCCATGAAGAACCTGCTCGGCGGCAAGGGCGCGAACCTCGCCGAGATGTGCAAGCTCGGCCTGCCGGTCCCCGCGGGCTTCACGGTCACCACCGAATGCTGCGTGGACTTCTTCGCCAACAAGTCGAAGTTCCCCGGCAGCCTCAAGGACGAGGTGAACGCCGCCCTGGCCCGGACCGAGAAGGACATGGGCATGAAGTTCGGCGACCCCAAAAACACCCTGCTGCTCTCCTGCCGCTCGGGCGCCCGCCAGTCGATGCCCGGCATGATGGAAACCGTGCTCAACATCGGTCTCTGCAGCGCCACCCTCCCCGCGTTCATCGCGCGCACCGGCAACGCCCGCTTCGTCTACGACTCCTACCGCCGCCTCATCATGATGTACTCCGACGTCGTCATGGAGAAGGCCGAGGGCATCGAGCCCAAGGACGACATGGGCATCCGCAAGCAGCTCGACCGGTTGATGGAGGAGCTGAAGCACAAAAAAGGGTACAAGACCGACGTGGAGCTGACCGAGACCGACCTGCGCGACCTGTGCGAGGCGTTCAAGGCGCGCGTGAAGTCCGTGTTCGGCAAGCCCTTCCCCGACAGCGCCGAGGCCCAGCTCTGGGGCGGCATCGGCGCCGTCTTCAAAAGCTGGAACGGCAAGCGCGCCATCTCCTACCGCCGCATCGAGGGCATCCCGGATGAGTGGGGCACCGCCGTGACCGTGCAGGCCATGGTGTTCGGCAACATGGGCAACAGCTCCGCCACCGGCGTGGCCTTCACCCGCAACCCCGCCACGGGCGATCCCCGGTTCTACGGCGAGTGGCTTGCCAACGCGCAGGGCGAGGACGTGGTGGCCGGCACCCGCACCCCCCACCCCATCAACGAGGCCATGAAGACCGAAGGCACGCAGGAGCTCGAGTCCCTCGAGAAGGCGATGCCCTCGACCTACAAGCAGCTCGACGCGATCCGCACCCGCCTGGAGAAGCATTATCGGGACATGCAGGACCTGGAGTTCACCATCCAGGAGGGCAAGCTGTACCTGCTCCAGACCCGCACCGGCAAGCGCACCGGCACGGCCGCGCTGAACATGGCCATGGACATGCTCGCGGAGGGCATGATCAGCGAGAAGGAAGCCGTGATGCGCGTGAAGCCCGCCCAGCTCGACGAGCTGCTGCACCCCATTCTCGACCCGAACGCCGAGAAGACCGCGACGCTGCTCGGCAAGGGCCTTCCCGCCGGCCCCGGCGGCGCCGTCGGCCAGATCGTCTTCACCGCCGAAAAGGCCGTGGAGTGGGCCAAGGCCGGCAAGACCGTCCTCCTCGTCCGCGAGGAGACGAGCCCCGAGGACGTGGAAGGCATGCGCGTGGCGAAGGGCATCCTCACCGCCCGCGGCGGCATGACCAGCCACGCGGCCCTCGTGGCCCGCGGCTGGGGCAAGTGCTGCATCGTCGGCGCCGGCGCGCTGCACGTGAATGCGGCCGAGCGCAAGCTGACCGCCGCCGGCCGCACGCTGAAGGAGGGCGACTGGGCCAGCCTCAACGGCACCCGCGGCACCGTCTACCTGGGCTCGGTCAAGCTGATCGACGCCACCGAGAACCCCCGCTTCCAGAAGTTCATGGAGTTCGTGGACAAGTACCGCAAGATGGGCGTCCGCGCCAATGCCGACACGCCCGAGGATGCGCGCGTGGCCCGGCAGTTCGGAGCCGAGGGCATCGGCCTCTTCCGCACCGAGCACATGTTCTACGGCAAGGGCAGCGACGAGCCGCTCTTCCTGCTGCGCAAGATGATCCTCAGCAAGACGCTCGACGAGCGCAAGAAGGCGCTCTCCAAACTGTTCCGCTTTGTGAAAAGCGACATCAAGGCCACGCTGGCGGTCATGGACGGCCTGCCCGTCACCATCCGCCTGCTCGACCCGCCGCTGCACGAGTTCGTGCCGGCCGACGCGGCCAAGCAGAAGGAGCTGGCCGACAGCCTCGGCATCACGGTCAAGGAGATCCGCGACCGCGCCGAACAGCTGCACGAGACGAACCCCATGATGGGCCATCGCGGCGTGCGCCTCGGCATCACCTACCCCGAGGTGGCCGAGATGCAGTTCCGCGCCGTCTTCGAGGCGGCCGCCGAGCTGATCTCCCAGAAGAAAACCTGCAAGCCGGAAATCATGATCCCCGTCACCTGCGACGTGGCGGAGCTCAAGCACCAGAAGGCCATCTGCGATCGCGTGAACCGCGAGGTCCGGGCCAAGTACAACCTGAAGACGCTCGACTACCTGTTCGGGACGATGATCGAAATCCCCCGCGCCGCCCTGCTGGCCGACCGCATGGCGAAGGAAGCCGACTTCTTCTCGTTCGGCACGAACGACCTGACCCAGATGACCTTCGGCTTCAGCCGCGATGACACCGACAAGTTCCTGCACGACTACCTGGACAAGAAAATCCTCACCGCCGATCCGTTCCAGACGCTGGACATCGATGGCGTGGGCCAGATGGTCAAGATCGCGACCGAGCGCGGCCGCAGCGTGAAGAAGAACCTGAAGGTCGGCATCTGCGGCGAGCAGGGCGGCGACGCGGCCTCGGTGGAGTTCTGTTTCCAGACCGGGCTGAACTACGTCAGCTGCAGCGCGTTCCGGATTCCGCTCGCCCGCCTCGCGGCGGCCCAGGCGGCTTTGAAGGCGAAGAAATAACCCGTACACAGGAGGTCCGGCCATGTCACCGATCGAGGCTCTTAAAAATGCTGTTCGCGATGTGCCGGACTTTCCGATCCCGGGAATCCTGTTCAAGGATATCACGCCGATTCTCGCCGATCCGGTTCTGTTCCGGAGCGCCGTGGACCTGTTCATCCGCCGTCACGAAAAAGCGGGCATCAGCAAAGT
>CAIKKV010000507.1 GCA_903828035.1 uncultured bacterium | reverse complement strand
GGAGCTGGAGCGGCGGCTGGTGCTGATCTACCTGGGCAAGTCCCACAGCTCGTCGCAGGTGCATGAGACCGTCATCCGCGAGCTCGAAAACCTCGGGCCGGAAAATCCCAAGCTCGAGGCGTTGCGGCGGACGGCGGGCCAGTCGCGCGATGCCCTGTACGCCGGCGACTTCGATGCCCTGGGCCGGGCCATGATCTCCAACACCGAGGCGCAGAGCCGGCTGAATGACAAGTTGATCGGCACGGATGCCCGGCGGATCATCGATATTGCCCGGGCTTACGGCGCCCTGGGCTGGAAGGTGAACGGCGCCGGCGGCGACGGGGGCTCCGTCACGCTGCTGTGCGGCTCCCGCTCCGACCAGAAGCGTGCCATGATCCGGGCCGTAGAGAGCGAAAATCCCCTTTTCCGGCATATACCCATCTACCTGAGCCGGCAGGGCTTGCGCGTGTGGGAGGACCATCAGGAGCCCGCCCGTCGCAGAGTCACTGAGACATCGCGGTGACATCTTGTCGCAAACGTTTGTCAGAATGGCGCAAATCGTCTTAGTATTTTTCACGCTAATCGGTTTAACGATGTAAAACCCGATTGGCATAGGCCATGCTTGTATATTCAGGTGACCCTAGGTTGGTTTGACAAGAGCTCGGCATCCACACAGTGGAGTTTAAAGCCGAGAGTCCTACTGGCCGAAGGGGGCGCCCTGCTGGAGGGCAATAAACTCAGCTTAAGTCCGGCACTCCGGTGTCGGGCTTTTTTATTGCTGTAGCCCCGCGGGTCACCTGTTATCCTTTTTGCCTATGAGCTCAGGCCTGAATCCGCTTTTATCCTACCTGTGGAACGGCTTTCTGCTGACCGGGCAGGAATTGGCCTTGCTGCTCGGGCCGGCCCTGGTTTTCGGGCTGGCGTTGCATTACCTGGCCGAAGCCATCCGGTATTCCTGCCTGCGGGTGATGCATTTCAATTTCTTTGCCTGGCTGACCGCGCCTGGCACGGTCATTCATGAGCTGGGGCATGCCTTCTTCTGCGTGCTGTTCGGCCACGAGGTCCGCGAGCTGGCGCTCTTCCACCCGAAGGACCCGGAGAGCCTGGGCCACGTCAAGCACGCGTATAATCCCCGGAACCCCTATCAGATGATCGGCCATTTTTTCATCGGATCCGGGCCTATCTGGTTCGGGGCGGCCGTCCTTTACGTTCTGGCCCTGCTGCTGCTTGGCGGCGGGATGCCCCTGGCGGGCGCGGAGGGCGGCTGTTCGCTGGAGGAGTTTCCGGCAGCCTTGGGGCGCCTCCTGCTGGTGGGGGGGAGGACGTTCTGGCACCTGCTGGATCCGGCCCTGTTTGGCCACTGGCCCGTCTATCTTTTCCTCTACCTGGCCTTCAGCATCGGCGCGCACATGACGCTGAGCCCGGCGGACCTGACGGGCACGCTCAAGGGGTTTGCTTTCCTGGCGGGGCTGGTCCTGCTGCTGAACTGGGCCACGCTGTGGGCGGGCAACGGCTCCCGCGTCGTCTGCCTGCTGTTGATGCGGCCGCTGAGCGCGGTTTATGGCGTGATGGTCTTCGCCATGATTCTCTCGGCCTGCCTGGCCCTGCTGCTGGCCCTGGCCGCTTCATTTGCCGCGCCCCCGCAAGCCGGGGCGTCATCGTCCCGGTAGCTCAGCGCCGGAACGATTTCCGCACCCGCGCCTCGCGCTTCCGCCAGTAGTCGGCCGATTCGAGGACCATCTGGTCCAGCTCGGCGGCGGGCGTGACGCCGTGCATGGAGCGGTAGACGTCTCCGCCGGGGCCCAGGGGCTCGCAGGTGCAGAAGCAGCCGGGGTTGTTGTAGCCGGCGGTGTAGAGCGCCGCGAGGATGGCGTCGAAATTGTAGATGCCCGTGCCCAGCGTCTTGCGGTTGGTGTCCGCCATGTGCAGGTTGGCCATCCGCGGGCCGTACTCCGCCAGCGCGGCCACGGGGTCGTCCTCGTGGTGCAGCATGTGGTAGAGGTCGCCGTTGAGGTGCTGGACGCCCGGATGATTCACGGCCTTGATGTAGCGGAGGGCATCCGCGCAGGAGTGGCAGAAGCTGACCTCGTCCGACCGGATCGGCTCGATGGCGGCGCGGATTCCAGACTGCACAAAGCTGCCGGCCGCGAGGCGGAGCGTGTCGGCCGACCGCTCGAACTCGTAGGCGTCGTAAGGCGTGTTGCGCCCCACGGCGCCGGGCACCACGAGCAGGTAGGAGACGCCCAGCTCGTGGCCGAACTCCAGCTCGCGGCGGATGTAGTCGAGCGCCCGCTGGCGGCTGACGGCCGACGTGCTCGAGAGGTCGTTTTCCGCGCTGAACATGCCGCAGATGCCCGCGGCGCGGACGCCGGCGTCGGCCAGCTGCCGGCGGACCTGGCCCGGCTTGTAGCCCAGGTCGGGGGTGTAGTGGTTGCCGTGCAGCTCGATGAAGGCGATTTTGGCCGAGGCCAGCCGCTTCAGCGAGCGGTCCAGCGGCTCGCGGCCGAAGCCCCAGTTGCTCCAGGACAGGTTCAGGCGCGGCGCATCCGCGCGAACGGTCTTGGCCGCCGTTTGCAGCAGGCGCGCGTGGCGGACTTCAAAAGGTTGGGGCGTGGCGGGCATGGGAACCTCCAATTTCACGCAGTATAAGGGGAAG
>CAIKKV010000506.1 GCA_903828035.1 uncultured bacterium | reverse complement strand
GGCTTCCGACAAAAGCCCGCCCCGGAGACATGGCTAACCGCCCTTTCTTGTAAACGTGTAATCGGGCATATGGTGGGAGCCTAGTCGCGCGCCGCCCGAGCGTGCTCAGAGAGCCGCGGGCGCGCGGTGGCTACGGGGTTGCGCCGTTTCGATCAGCCCTGGCATGACGAGGTGATTTGCCGATGATGAGGGGCGACGGCGAAGCGACGTGGAATGATGGTCCCGGCGCTTCAAGCCGGAGCCCCTCAGGGCGGCAAAGCACCCGTCAGGCCAGGCCGAAACGGCGCAACCCACGCCACGTAACCCGCCCAACCCGCAACCGGGCGCCAAGTGTTATGCGGGTTATTCCCCCTTACGGGGAAGGCGGGCGGGGACTAGGCTTGGCGCTATGACGGGAACATTCCAGGACAGGGCGACCGCCGAGGGCTTTCTGGCGCTGGACCACTACCAACTCACCATGGCCCAGCTCTACTGGTCAATGGGGCTGGCCGATACGACCGCCCGGTTCGAGCATTTTTTCCGGGCGTATCCCGACTACGGCGCCCATCGGGCGGGCTATTGCGTCAATGCCGGGATGGAGTGGCTGGCCGCCTGGATGCAGGAGGCGCGGGTGCGGGACGAGGATATCCAGCGCCTGCGCTCCCTGCGAACGGCGTCTGGAAAGCCGCTGTTCCAGGAGGGCTTCCTGGAGTGGCTGCGCTCATGCTCGTGTTTTAGCGGACTATCCCTGGAGGCGATTCCCGAAGGGCGGGTGGTGCATGCGCATGTTCCCCTGACCGTGGTGGAAGGGCCCCTGGCGCAGGCGCAGTTGCTGGAATCCGCCCTGTTGAACCGCTTGAACTATCCGACGCTGGTGGCGACCAAGGCGGCGAGGCTCCGGAGCGCGGGGCGCGGGCAGCTGCTGCTGGAGTTCGGCCTGCGTCGCGCGCAGGAGCTGGGCGCCATGGCGGGTTCGCGCGCGGCCCTGATCGGCGGGGCGGACTTCACCTCCAATGAGGGCGTGTCGCATGTCCTGGGGCTGCCCCCGAAAGGCACGCACGCCCACAGCATGGTCCAGGTATTCCTGGCCTTGGGGCTCGGGGAGCAGGCGGCCTTCGACGCCTACGCCGAGCTCTACCCCGACGACTGCCTGCTCCTGGTGGACACCATCAACAGCCTGGAGAGCGGCGTTCCCCATGCGATCAAGGCCTTTGAAAGGCTCCGCCGGGCGGGCCACCGCCCAGCCGGCATCCGGCTCGACTCGGGGGATCTGGCCTACTTGAGCATCCGGGCGGCCCGGATGCTCAACGAGGCTGGCTTTTACGACTGCCGGATCGTGCTTTCGAATCAGCTGGATGAGCTGGTGATCCTCCAGGTGTTGCGGCAGATCGAGGACGAGGCGGCGCGCTACGGCGTGGACCCGGGCGGGCTGGTGCGGCGGCTTTGCTTCGGGGTGGGCACCCGTTTGATTACTTCCGGCGGCGCTTCCGCCCTGGACGGCGTCTACAAGCTGACGGCGATTCAGGAGGGCGGCCTTTGGCGTCCGACGCTGAAGATATCGGAAACGCCTGGAAAAGTCATCGACCCCGGCTTGAAGCGGGTGTGGCGGTTATATGACGAGCGCGGCAAGGCCACGGCCGATCTGCTGACCCTGCCGGAAGAGGATCCCCGCGCCGGGCAGGACCTGGTCTTGCGGCACCCGGTGGATCACGGGCGGCAGAGGACGATTCCGCGCGAACAGTTGTCGGGGGCGGAGCCGCTGTTGGAGAAGGTGATCGACCAGGGGCGCCTGGTGTGTGAGTGGCCCCCGCTGGAAACGCTCCGCGCCCGGCGCCAGGCAGATGAGGAGCGGCTCGATCCGGGCGTGCTGCGGCTCATTAACCCCCATGTTTACCACGTATCGCTCTCCCAGAGGCTCTGGGAATTGAAACAGAGGCTGCTGAGCGGTTAAGGAGTTTCGTATTAACGGCTAAGGGTTTCCCTGATTACCCGTTTTCAGGACGGGCGTAACGTAAAAACATATACACCAGATGTGTTCGGTAGAGAGGAGCGAAAGATGACAGAACTGATTGACAGGCCGGCACGGGCGCACCGTTCAGCCGTTCTTTATTGGGATGACTTGAACGCGAACAAGAAGCGCCTTGCCCCCGGTCCTCTGGACCGCGTGCCGGGGGGACGTAAAAACAGCCCGTTGCGCGGATCCGGCAGTTGCGTGCTCTGCGCCTGCGGCAAGCCAGCGATCACGACGTGCAAAAATGGAAAGCCCTACTGCGTTGACTGTTTCGAGGAGGAGTCAGACGAGGCTCTGGGACTATGAAAAAGGAGTGAACGGGGACGTTTGTTCGCAGTGCAGGATTGTCGGTTTTGAACTCTCATGAAGGAAACGGGAACGATGAAAACGGCTTTGATTGTGGCGGATGTGCAGAATGATTTTTGTCATGGCGGAACACTGGCGGTCCGGAACGCCGATGAGATCGTCGAGCCGGTCAATCGGCTCATCGCGTTGGCGGCGCGCCGGAACTGGCGGGTGTTTGTGACGCGCGACTGGCATCCCCGCGATCACATCTCGTTCCGCCACCAGGGCGGGATCTGGCCGCCGCACTGCATCGTCGATTCGCAAGGCGCCGCGTTTCACCCGGCCCTGAATGTGCCGGCGGATGCGACCCTCGTGTCCAAGGCAACATTGCCCCAGCAGGAGGCCTATTCGGCCTTTGAAGGCACGAATCTGCGCTCCCTGCTGGTTCTTCAAGGCGTGGATCATGTGGTGCTCGCGGGGCTGACGACCGACTATTGCATCAAGAATACGGCCCTGGACGCCCTGCGGTTCGGGTTCGGCGTCACCGTGGTGGAGGATGTCATCCGGGCGGTCAACCTGAAGCCCGCGGACGGGCCCGCCGCCGTGGCCGCCATGAAGGAGGCGGGAGCCCTGATGGCTCCGCTTTCCAAGTTTGTGGGCGGCGCCAAGCCTCGCTCGATCGAGACAAAACGGGTCGTCCATGCGAACAAGCCGGTCGCCCGGAAGCGCAAGGGGGTCAAGGCGCCGGAGTTCGAGCCCGCCGTTTTCAGCGCCCAGGATTAACGGCGCCGGGCAGCGCGATGACTCGTTTTTCGCGCATGGCCTGGTCGGCCCGGAAGCAGACGCGATGCCCGTTGATCGAGTCGGCCAGCCGGGTGGTGCAGAGGGAGGGCGTCTCGCGGCGCGCGACCCGGCAGAAGTCGGCGACCAGTCGCAGGTCGCCCCCGCCATGCCCGCCCCGCGCGCCGGTCATGTCGCCCGCGACCTTGAGGTCAACGACTTCATCCTCGTATTCCCGCCCCGGCCTCGGGTCCATGCGGCGGAGGGTGAAGCGGCTTTCCTCGAAGTGGCCGAAGAGCTCGCCGGTTGTCCCCATAATATGAATTCCGCGCGACCCTTTCGCGGCGCCGCCGATCATGTTGTGGGTGGCGGTGGCCCCGCCCTCGAACTCGATCATGACCGACTGGAGGTCCACCACGTCGTTGTCGCATTTCCAGATGCACCGGCCGAACGGATTGGTTGTTTTCAAGGCCTCGATCTTTTCCCCGATCGGGGCATCCGTTCCCCCGGGCAGCGAGTCCCAGACGTAGAACTTCCAGCGCGCCGGATGATCGATATACAATTTTCCCGCGGAATAGAGGCAGGCCGCTTCGATGGGGCAATCCGCCAGGCATCGCGTGCCCGCTTTTTCCGGGGCCTTGTCGGCGCGGAAGAACATCCGGCTGCCGAAGCTGCTGACCCGTTGCGGCGGCTTTCCGCCCATCATCCAGATGATGAGGTCGATATCGTGACAGCACTTGGCCAGCAGCATGGGCGCGCTCACCTCCCCGCGGTTGCGTTTGCCGCGCACGTAGCTGGTCGACATGTGATGGTAGGAAACGTGTTCCGTGGTCTGGATGTTCAGGATTTCGCCGATGGCGCCTTCTGCCAGTTTCTGGCGCAGGGCGCCATAGAAGGGGCTGTGCCGGAGCACGTGGCAGATCACCACGCAGTTGCGGTGGCGCTCCGCCGCGGCGACGAGCTGGTTCATCTCATCCTCCGAGACGGCGAACGGCTTTTCCAGGAGCACATCGTAGCCGCAGGCGAGCAGGGGGAGGGTGGTAGGCACATGGTCGAAATCACCGGTGCCGTTGATGATCACGTCGGCCAGGCGCCCCTGGGCGGCCAGTGCCGCCGCGGAGGTGAAGCACCGGTCCGGCGGGATGTTGAACAGCTCCGACGCCCCTTTGACGCGGCGCGGATCCGGATCCGCTACGCCGGTGATCTGCAACTCATCGGGATGTTGCGTGGCGTAGGAGGCGTAGACCAGGGCCCGGTGGCCGGCTCCGACAAGGATGGCGGTGAGTGGTTTTTCTGGCATGGTGTCACCCCAAGATATCGCGGCTCAGTTCAGGGCCCAGCAGGTCGGCGATCCGCACGGGCTTGCCGGTGTCGATGGACTCGCGCATCGCGATCCCGATCAGCACCGCCAGCGCCCCGTCCGCCAGCGGGGCCAGGCGGCCGAGCCGGTCCCCCGGATCCGGGCCGACCAGCAGCTCGTCGCGCATCACCGAGTCGGCCCCGTTATGGGTGCCTTTGAGGGTCATGGGCTGGACGGTGTGCGTGGCGCCGAACAGCTCCATGACCGTGATGGCCCGGTCGCGGATCCCGGCGGGCGGTTGGACGCCCTCGCGGAACTCGAGCGACTCGGTCTCCAGCCGGCCGTTCAGGCCGTTGATCCCGAGCCGGTAGCCCTCGTAGGGAAGCGAGGCGTTGAGGCTGTAGTTCAGGATGGCGCCGCCATCGAACTTTACCACGGCGCTGTAGTGGTCTTCGATGTCGATCTCCGAATCGTAGATGCAGCGGCGTGATTCCAGGTTGGCGTAGTGGCTCAGGGTCTGGACGCCGCTGACGTGGTCGTCGTCGTGCCCCTTGCTCACCCCCCCGCGCCACTCGTCGCGGTGCCAGCGCATGTAGTAGGCGCAGCTTCGGCGGTCGGCGCAGGTGGGGCAGAACCGGCCGTCCTTTTTCGCCGGGTTCCGCGGGCCTTCCGCGCCGTAATAGGCCCGGCCGCCGTAGGCGAAGACCTCGACGGGCTTCTGGTCCAGCCACCAGCGGATGAGGTCGAAGTGGTGGCTGCACTTGTGGGTGCACAGGCCGCCGGACTGGTCGCGCCGCCGGTTCCAGCGCATGAAATAGGAGCTGCCGTGATAGGTGTCGAGGTAGTACTGCATGTCCAGGGTGACCACCCGGCCCACGCGGTTTTCCTGGAGCAGCGCTTTCACCTGGGAGCTGTGGGGCATGTAGCGGTAGTTGAAGGTGACGGTGACGCGCCCCTTGCTCTTCTTCTCGGCCATCAGGATGGCCCGCACCTTTTCGGCATCGGTCGTGAGCGGCTTCTCGCACAGCACATCCAGGTCGCGCGCCAGGGCGGGGATGACGTAGGTGTGATGCGTGGAGTCCACGCTGGTGACGATGACCACGTCCGGCTTGACGGTGTCGAGCATGTGTTCGTACTGGTCCGGGAGGAAGGTGGGGATGGTCGTTCCCTTGGCCTGGTTCATCAGGTCCATGCGCTCCTGGGAGATATCGACGTAGGCGACGATTTCAGCGATGGATTTGTACGGGTCCAGGAAGGCGTCTACAAACAGACGCAAGGCCCGGTGGCTCATTCCGACAATGGCATAGCGTTTTTTCATCGTCTTCATATCCTGCTCCTTCTTGCTTGCGCGATCACGGGTTGCAGTGAAGCACCGCTCTCCACGGATGGCCGCGTGTTCCGAGTTTGTTTACGGCCGCCAGCTCGAGGCTGTTCTCTCCGGCATGCAGCGTCCATTCGTAGGCGGCGCCGATGCGGCGCGGTTTTCCACCGTCCACCCGCGCCTCGCAGCCGTTGAAAAACTGGGCTTGAAAGGGGGTTGCCGTTACCTTCAGGGCAGGGCGGGACTTCTTCAGCCCCGCCAGGGAGACCTGAAGCCGGTCACAGGACCAGTACAGATCCTTCCAGTTGTCCACTTGCGTCTGCGTCTCAGCGGGGGCATGGGGATTCTGCGGGTCAAGCCGAACGGCGGGCGTGGCGTGGTTGAACCATTGTTCAGGCGTGCTGTCCAAGCCATTGCGCGGCCGCGAATACCCCATCAGCACGTAGCAGAACCGCAGCCAGGAGAAGGGGTGCGTGGCATTGTCCGCGCCGCTGGGGCAGGCGGCGCCCAGCGGCAGGTGGCGGACCAGCCGGCGGGCCGTGCCGGGCTCATGCCGGTCGCGCTCGAGAATGCCGATGAGCTCGCCGACGCAGTAGGGGATGCCGTCGGGAGAGAGCCAGCAGCCCGCATGGCCCATGTGGTTGTCGATTTCCAGGCAGATCCACTTGTCGTGGTGGTGGTCGTAGGCTTCGAGCGATGAATGGCGCCAGACCTGGGTGCGGCGGGCCGGCACGCCCAGCGCCCAGAGGACCTCCTCCAGGGTATGGGCGAAGCCTCCGCACAGGCCGGCGACCCGGCCCTCTTTGATGCGGGTGAGCAGGCGATCCCCGCGAGCCGTGAAAATTTCGCGCGGCCACGGCCAGTAATCCGTGTGGGGCCAGAGGTCTCCCACATACCGGCCCACGCGGAGCAGGCCGTCGAAAGAGTTGGCCGCCGAGTGATAGAGCTCCGCGAGCTCCGGGTGCAGCTTCCGGCACTGCCGCAGGTTGGCCAACCGGTCGGGAATGGAATCGGCGCGAAGCGCGCTGTCGTGAAGGGGCGGATCGTGCAGCTCGACCAGCGTGACGCCCGGGGGCAGGCGAAGGCGCGTCGGCCTGTCGTGGTCGCGATCTGTTTCC
>CAIKKV010000505.1 GCA_903828035.1 uncultured bacterium | reverse complement strand
TGATCAAGCCCGGTTTCGGGGCCACTGGCGCGCTGGCCGCCTTAGCCGGCTCCACGGTGGCCATGAGCCTGGCGGGGTTCGCCTTTGCCTGGGATTTGGTTAAGCAGCGGTCACGGAAATTGATCCGGATGGCGCCCTTATACCAGTTTATCTGGCCGATCGTACTGACCATGTGGATGGCATCGATCCTGGGGGGGATCGATATTTTCATCGTGAAGCGGGCCTTTTCCAGCTTGACCGCGGGCGACTACGCGCGAACAATCGCCGTGGTGCGACTTTCCCTGTTTGTGAATGGCGCATTGACCGTCGCCCTGTTCCCCTGGGTGGCGTCCGAACAAGCGGGGGGGCGAAAAACGGCTCATTTGCTGGGCAAAGCCCTGGGCGTGGGGATGGGGATCAGCGTGCTCGCCGCCGTGTTTTTCACGGTCTTCCCCGGCTTCGTGCTGGGCATTTTCTACCGGGAAGTCCAGCCGGTCATGATCGAGTGGATCCGCCTTCTTGGCTGGGCCCTGATCCCGGGAAGCCTGTTTACCATTCTCACCCAATACCACATGGCCCGGCAGGAATACCGCTTCTTATATTGGCTGATCCCGGCCGGCGCGGCCTACGGGGCCTTGCTCCTGCTTTGCCGCCAATCCATTCACGCGATCATCGTGGCGATGGGAGCCGGCTCCCTGGTTGTGGTGGCGGGGCTCCTTTTTCCGGTCTTGCTTGAACACAGAAACAGGGAAATGGCCTTGCCGCTTGAAGCAAAGAAAGAAGAGCACTGATATGAAAGCACTGGTCACGGGCGCAGCGGGGTTCATTGGCTCGCATGTGGTGGACGCTCTTTTGGCGAAGAATGTGGAAGTGGTGGCGCTTGACGATTTGAGCGGCGGGTTTCAGGATCATGTGGACAAGAGGGCGGTGTTCCTGAAAGGGAGCATTCTCGATGTGCCGCTCATTGACGCGCTGTTTGCGAAGGAGCGGTTCGACTACGTCTTTCATCTGGCGGCCTATGCGGCCGAGGGGCTGAGCCATTTCATCAAGCGTTTCAATTATACCAACAATTTGATCGGAAGCGTGAACCTGATCAATGCGGCCGTCAACACCGGATCGGTTAAATGTTTCGTGTTCACCTCGTCCATCGCCGTCTACGGCCGCAACCAGGCGCCGATGACGGAGGAGATGTCGCCCCTTCCGGAAGATCCCTACGGGATTTCGAAGTACGCGGTGGAGCTGGACTTGAAAGAGGCGCATGAAATGTTCGGCCTCAATTATGTCATTTTCCGCCCTCACAATGTCTACGGAGAGCGGCAGAACATCGGGGACCCCTATCGCAATGTGATCGGCATTTTCATGAACCAGATCATGCAGCGAAAGCCGATGACGGTGTTCGGAGACGGCCTGCAAACGCGGGCGTTCAGCTATATCAGCGACGTGGCTCCGGTGATTGCCGAAAGCGCGTTTCGTCCCGCGTGCTGGAACTCGGTGTACAATGTCGGGGCGGACATTCCCTATTCCGTTTTGGAGTTGGCCAACACGGTCGCCGCCGCCATGGGGGCCCGGCCGGACGTCCGTCATTTGGAGGCCCGGAATGAAGTTGTGGCCGCCTTTTCCTCCCATGAAAAGGCGAAAAAGGCCTTTGGCGATCTGTTTGCCAATGTTTCCCTGTCAGAAGGCATCAACCGGATGGCTGCCTGGGCGCGCACAACCGGAGCGCGCCAGGGGCGGCCCTTTTCCGGCATCGAGGTTTCCCGCAATCTGCCCCTTTCCTGGGCGCGGCTTTCGGAGAAACCGTCTGCCTGATAAATCCGCCGGCAGGCGCGATGGCCCCCCCTGGCTTTCCCGCCTCCCGTGCCGAATCGGGAGGGATTGCGAGGCCTTGCAATCTCAAAATGAGTGTGGTTAAATCAATTTTCAGTCATCGGGGAAATCCTGCAATCTGACGCATTGTGCAAGGGGACCGGATTATGAAGGATTTTGTTCTGGAAAAACGGAAGCGGGATGAACGGCCTTTCTTTCATGCCCGGTACGGCGCTCTTCCCGGCAAGCGGAGCTCGTTTCCCCGCGTGACGCTGGTCATGCCCGTGGGAGGGGCCGACCTGCCCATGACGCGCGCCAGCGTCGTGACCCTCTACCAGAACACCGCTTACCCTAATTGGGATGTGGTTTTCATTGACGACGCCTCCAAGGGCGGCATCCACGCGTACCTGGCCGCGGTGCCCGGCAGCGTGTTGATCACCAACACAACCCGGCACAGCTTCGCGCACAATACCAACAACGGCATCAAGGCGGTTGAATCCGACTATTACATCTTGTTCAACAATGATGTGCTGGTGTTCGATCCGTACTGGCTCCACAAGATGGTGGCTGTAGCGGAGAGCGATGAGAAGATCGGCGTGGTGGGCGGCGGGTTCAACAGCTGCGGCTCGTTCTGGTGGCAGGACGGGAACGGAACCGCCCAGGCCTGGCATTACAACCAGGTGAAGTTTTTCGGAAAAAGACCATTCGAGTGCCAGTCCGTCGGCGGATTCAATATGATGATAAAGGCGGAGGTCATCCGCCGGATCGGCCTGCTCGACGAAGGGTTCAAGCCCGCTTACGGGGAGGAAACGGATTTCTGTTTTCGCGCCGTCGCCCGCGGCTATCGCGTCATGGACACCTATATCCGCGTGTATCATATTTCCAAAGGTGGATTCCGGGAGACGCTCGGACATGACAAAATTTCGGCTGCACTGGGAGGCAGTTCCCGGCGCCTCGCGCTTCGGTGGGGGGCGGCCCTGCCGTTGAGGGCGCCGGCCACGTATGGCGATGCGATCCGGCATTTGCGCTGGATTTCGGCGAATGGCGACCTCCTGCTTCAGGCGCAGCCCGAACTGCCTCCCACGCTCATGGACGATGGGCAGGTTAACCCCTTGTTTGTTACCCGCGTTCCCTCAAGCAAAGGCGCAGGTGCATTCCTTTCCCGCCTCGGTTCCAATTTCTGGACGCAGGCGGCCCGGGCCTGGAAAATCGCGATCTGGTTCCGGTATGGTCAGTACAATGCGGAACAATGGAAATCTTGACATCCGGCACCTGTTTCATCAGGCTCGGGATGTCGGGCGCGAGTTGAATCCTGATCCCATTGAAAGGGTAAATCGATGCGTTCCATCGTGTTCTATGGCCTTCGGTTGAGTGCCCTTCTGGCGGTTCTTTTGGGGCTGTCTGGCTGTTCCGATCACATGGGCGAGGCCGTCGATTTGTCAACGGGCCTGAAGCAGCTGCAAACGGCCAGTCTGGCGCCGTCTCCGGCGGGGACGTCCGGCATGGTTTCGTCGTTTGACCGGATGGGCGGCAATATCGATTGGGCGGCCCTCAAGGGATGCTGGATCGGCGAGGATCGGTATGTGCTGGCCGACCTGAAAGGGCCCGGGTGCGTGAAGCGCATCTGGATGACCAACGTGGCCGCCGATGAATGGCTTTTTTATTTCGACGGGGAAAAGGAGCCGCGTATCCGCCGGGCCGAGAAGGAGCTGTTTTCCTCTGAGCGCGCCGGCCGGCTGCCGTTTCTGCCTCCGCTGGCGGACACCCTGTGCGGGGGAGCGTATAGTTATATTCCTTTGCCCTACGCCAAATCCCTTCGGATCGTGGTTCGGATTTCAAATAAACATCCCGATCCTCGGCCTTATTTCCATATCAACTTCGAAACCTATCCTGCCGGAACTCCCGTCCGCACCTATCCGAAGGTTCTGTCGGATGCGGAGATTCAGGTGGTGGAGTCCGCGCGGGTTTCCTGGGGGCGGACGGGGCAGGATATGGCCGAGGTCGCGGGCGGGCTGACGTTGAAGCCGGCGGTGATTCCTGCGGGCGGAACGGTCGCCATGACGCCAGCCTTTCAAGCCGGCACTCTTAACGCGTTGGCGATCCGACTGGAGGAGGGGAACGTTACCAATGCCGTCGAGCGGGCCCGGTTGCTGCGGCAATTGGTGCTTCGGTGCTACTGGGATGGATCCGAGTTTCCCAGCGTGGAGGCGCCTCTCGGC
>CAIKKV010000504.1 GCA_903828035.1 uncultured bacterium | reverse complement strand
CGCCTCGGCGGCCTTGACCTTAAGGTCCACGTCGGGCGTCGTGGGCGGAACCCCGAGCCGTTCGCTTGGCAACTCGCGCACGGCGGGTTTCGCCTTCCCGTTCTTCGCCTTGGATTCCTTCACGACCTTCTCCTGCTTGCCCGTGTTCTTCGTCTCTGCCTTCTTCATCGCGTCTCTCCTGTTGTTGCGGCCGACGGCGTCATGCCCCGGCCAGGCTCCTTCCATCACCTCGTACCCATCGTCGCGGCGGGCGGCGCGGTGGTCGCCGCACAGATACGCCCGCATCACTATCCGTTTCGTCTCGGGGTCCCGGACGACCGCGAGTTGCACATCGTTGTCGTAGTCGTCGTGCTCCCCGGCTCTGCACTCGGCGCATCGGCGTTCGTTCTTCGGCTTGCTCATGGTCATTCGCCTTTCGGATCAATCGTTTCCAATCGCCTTGGAGATGGCATCTTTGGCAATCTCGATCAGCTTGTCAGGCGCACGTCCGTCGAGTTCGCCGCTGTTCAGAATTGCCTTCAGCGCCGCGAGCAAATCGGGCGATGCAGCCATCAGGCGGGCGTTCGCGTTTCGAACCTCCAGCGGGATGTTGGCGTTCTGGTGAACGTCCGCGAGCAGCGCGCCTGGCCCGTTCTTGATCCAGAGCCATCCCTTGGGGTTGTAGGGAGCCTCCACGGCTTCCCACGGTCCCGGCGTGTGCATTGCCTTCTTGTCGGTCATCTTCGTCTCCTTCCGTTTAGCGTCCATGTCGTCCTTCCTTTCTGTTTACCGCTTGCGGTCCTCGCGCATCGTTTCCAAGTGGTCGGTCACGAATCGCGCCGCGTCGGTCTCGTTCCATCCGTGCCGCCCGATCAGGAGCGTTTGAAGGATCTCGCGCATCGACTCGCGGATGCGACCCATGTCGCCCACGAACCCCCAGTCGGTCGGTTTCTCGGCGGCGCGCTTGGCGTGCTCGTCGAGTTCCATCTGGATGCAGTCCATCAGGACCGCGACGTCGCTCTTCTGGTCGGCGTACCGTTCGGCGGCCGTCTGCTTGAGTTGGCGTTTGATCCTCTGGGCCTCGATCTCTTTGCGGTTTTCCATGGCGTCTCTCCGTTGTTCGCCGCGCATCCTATTTCGCGCAAGCACTTGCACATGAGCCATTTCGGGGGCGGAAAGCCAAGGGTTAACCGCATGATTTTTTACCTTTTTTCATGCGATACAATCTGGCCTTTCCAGCCCATTCAGGCACGGAACCTGCATGGGGGGCGCGACCATGCCCGATAATGCATCTATACCCCCGTCCGGCATGAAGGTGACGGCTCTTTCGCTGGTCGACCTGGCCAAACTGCTCTCCAAGAGCGCCGGGCGCGTGGTCTCGGCCGAAGCGTTGCGCCGGGACGTGGAGGCGGGTGCGCCTGTCAATCCGGACGGAACCATGAACCTCGTGCACTACGCCGCCTGGCTGGTGAAGGAGATTGCCGACCGTGGCGATTGACCCCAGAAACCTCAAGCCCTCCGACCTGGCGCGGCTGCTCAACTCGACGCCGCTGGGGGCGGTCATCGACGAGCGCCAGCTCTATCGCCACCGAACGCGGGCGGGCTTCCGCATCGGCGACGGCCGTAGGGTAGACCTCTTTCGGTACGCGGCCTGGCTCGTGGAGCAGCGCAACGCGCCCCGGAAGACCGTGGACCCGACAGCCGGGTACGAGGCGCTCAAGGAACGCGCGGCCGCCCGGAACCGGGCGCTGTCGGAGGCCGGACGCGACATTGGCGAGTTGCCAGCCGTGGTGGACCCCGTTCGCAAAGAACGGGCGGAGACCGACTTCCGATTCTTCTGTGATGCCTACTTTCCCCGGACGTTCCATCTGCCCTGGTCGCCCGACCACCTGAAGGTCATCGCCCGCATCGAGCAGGCGGTTCTGCACGGCGGCCTCTTCGCCCTGGCCATGCCCCGGGGGAGCGGCAAGACGACCATCGCGGAGTGCGCCTGCCTATGGGCGGTCCTCTACGGCCACCGGGAGTTCGTCTGTCTGATCGGCGCGTCGGAGGTCCACGCCGTCGAGATGCTCGATTCGATCAAGATGGAGTTGGACGGCAACGACCTCCTGGAAGGCGACTTCCCCGAGGTCGTTTATCCGATCCGTTGCCTGGACGGGATCGCCAATCGCTGCTCGGGTCAACTCTTCAAGGGCGAGCGGACTCACATCAGCTGGACCGCGAACGAGATCGTGCTGCCAACCATGCCCGGCTCTTTGGCTAGTGCCGCGATCATCAAGGTCGCCGGAATCACCGGCCGCATCCGGGGCATGAAGTACAAGCGCGCGGACGGCCAAACGGTCCGGCCCACACTCGTGGTGTTGGACGATCCGCAGACCGACGAGTCGGCGCGGTCGCTGTCACAGTGCGCCACGCGTGAACGCATCCTGGCGGGCGCGGTCTTGGGGCTGGCCGGTCCGGGCAAGAAGATCTCCGGGATCATGCCTTGCACGGTCATCCGCCCCGGAGACATGGCCGATACGGTTCTCGACCGCGAGAAGCACCCGGAATGGAGCGGCGAACGAACGCGCATGGTCTATCGCTTCCCGTCGAACGAGAAACTCTGGGCCCGGTACGCCGAGGTGCGGG
>CAIKKV010000503.1 GCA_903828035.1 uncultured bacterium | reverse complement strand
GCCTATGAATATGTGAACCCGCTTGCCGATACCGACCGTGACGGGATGAGGGACGGTGATGAGATTGTTGCCGGGACCAGTCCGATCGATCCCCTGGACTATCTGCGTGTCCTGAGCGCCGCGTTTGCGATTGGTGAAAATAGGTCCGTGATGTCGTTGAAGGGCTCGGCGGGCCGCTGGTATTCTCTGCAGGCGCGCACAAACCTCACGGCCGGCACCT
Organism: uncultured bacterium; assembly: GCA_903828035.1. The sequence continues at coordinate 1,618 of CAIKKV010000503.1, read as the reverse complement.
GGCAGGACGTGCCGGGCAGTACGAATATACTCGGCGATGGATCGGTGCTGGCCCTGACCAATTCCGTACTGCTGCCGCAGAACTTCTATCGGGTCAAGGTCTGGACTGTGCCGTAAGGGCTGCTCACCGGCACCGGATCAAGCAGGTCCAGTGGAGCGCCGTACCACCACAGGGCTCTGCATGCCAGGGCCGTAGCACTGTGGCCTGGGCGTTGTGGTCACCAGGCGGTACGCCGGGGGCTTTACGGGTACGCCTGGGGCCGGGCGTGTCGCTGTACCCGGGGTAATTACTTCAAGTGACGCAATTGATCACCGGGGCGGACGCCAGGGATCGTCGTGCAGAACTCCTGGCAGTATGATCTCCGCAGACGTAATGCTGGGGGATCGGTGTCCGAGCCGTCCGCCGTTGTCGCCTGGGCGACAACGGGGGCAGTGGGCCTCGGTGCCGTTCGTGGTCACTTGGCGGTACGACGGGGCCTTGCCGCTATCCGAAGGGATGGGGTCGGCGACGCTGTACCCCGGGGTAACCCAGCTGACGTTTGCCAGCGGTACCAGATCGGTCGGAAGGCGTGCCGGGCCGGGGTATCCGGCCCGGCTCGCGGTTAGGCCTGGCGCCCAGGCTGCGCTGGAAGGCGCGTCGGATCCCACGGGCCTATGACGCCATGTCGCCCGCGTTTAGCAGATCCAACGGACTGATCGCGGGATTCCTCAAATCCTTGATCACGTGGGTGTAAATCAATGTAGTTTCGACTCGGGTATGCCCGAGAAGCTCCTGTATCCTGCGGATGTCCTCGCCGTGCAGTAGCATTTGGGTCGCGAATGTGTGGCGCAACGTATGGACCGAGGCGTGCTTGGCTATTCCGGCAGCTCTGATGGCATCCTTGACGGCTTTCTGTACCGCGGTGTCGGTCGTGTGAAACCTGCGCACGCTGCCGTCCCTGCGGTCGAACGATAGTGTCCGGCTGGGGAATACGAACTGCCAGCCCCACTCCCTGCCAGCCTTGGGGTACTTCTTCCCCAGTGCACCGGGAAGGGCGGCCTCGCCGTACCCGTCGGCAAGATCGATTTCATGCCGGGCTTTAACGCGCTTCAGATGCTCGAGCAACGCTGGTTTCACGGACTTGGCCAGCAAGGTCGTGCGGTCCTTGTCGCCCTTGGCCTGCCGGATATGCAGTAGGTTGTTGTCAAAGTCGATGTCCTTAACCCTCAGCGTACAGCACTCCATGACCCTGAGCCCGCCGCCGTAGATCAGCTCGGCCATGAGGCGCGGCGTACCCGAAAGCTGGGCGAACAGCGCCCTGACCTCCTCGGCGCTGAAGACCACGGGCAAGCGTTTGCCATGACGGGCTCTTACATTGTGGGACATGTCACCGAGCTCAATCTTCAGGACCTCCCTCGACACGAAGAGCAGCGCGTTAAATGCCTGGTTCTGCGTCGATGCCGCCACGCGCTCCGTCATGGCCAGATACGCCAGATAGTCTTTGATGGACTGCGGTGTGATCACAACCGTCTGACCATCCACCGGCTTGTCGGTGGTCGCAACGTATCGGCAGTACCGGTCCAGCCAGCCCAGATAGGTCAGCTCGGTGGAACGTGAATAGTGCCGCAGCCTGATCAGG
>CAIKKV010000502.1 GCA_903828035.1 uncultured bacterium | reverse complement strand
CGCTGGACTGGAAGGAAATCTGCAGCGCGCCCGGCATGCCCTGGTTCGTGAACGGTCGCGCCCGGTCGAACGGCCGCGACGGTCTCCTATATTTCGGAAACACCTTCACGGTAAAAGAAGCGGGCATCTACATCCTTCATCTGGGCCACGATGGCGGTGCGCGGCTATTCGTGAACGGTAAGGCGGTCGCCACGCAACCGGAGCGGCAGAATCCCTGTTCCCGGGAACGCACTCGGGCGCGGGTGAAGCTGAACCGAGGGCGGCATGAAATCATGATCGCCTTCGACGCGGACGAAGGGAACGGCTGGGGAATCAGTTTCTCTTTTGAAAATGCAGGCAAAGGCAAGCCGGTTTTTCCGTCAGTCGTATAGTTGAACAAGGATCTGAGTGACCATACTTCCTCCCAGATCCCATTTCTACACTTCTCTGCCGGTGTTCGGCAATTCGGGGCAACTTCAGTTCCGTGTCCCACGTCTGGGTTCTGTCCACACAGGTAGTATTTCCTTGTCTTTCCGCTCTTGCCTCGGCATTCTAACATCACCACGTATTCACGAAGACAACGCCTACTTCAGTCGGTCAGCGGTGCGGTGGCTACTGGCTGGCGGGGAGTAGGATTAAGATTAGGACTACATTCTAATGAAGCTCGACTTCCGTATTTTCGAAGACCAGTGGCAAGTCAACGCCCGGCTGGCTCTCGACACCATTGCCATGCGTCCGACCCGGGGCATTCCCACCTGGGTCGTGAACGACATGCAGTGGTCGCATCTGGAGACGTTTTCCGGCAATCCGCCGGGCAGTTATGAAAAGGAGCCGGATCGGGTCTATCGTGAATTCCAGCTCAAGGCCGGGGTTTGCTTCATTGACCAGTGGATTCCCACGAATCCGCTGAGCATGAAAGACCAGGGGTATGAGTCGGGGGCCGTGCGCGGCGCCACGACGGGAGCCGAGGAGGTGATCCGCGACGGCATCCGGATCGATTCCCCGGAAGCCGTGGTCGAGCACCTGGAGCGGGTGATGTTTCCGAAATGGGCGCAGGAGAAGGCCGACCTCACGGCCCGGTTCGACGAGCAGGTGCGCCGGCGGATCGCCGGCGAGGTGGAGGTGCAGCGCCTCTTCGGCATGAACATGCTCAAGGGTCCTTATAGCGCATTCTTTTCCTTCCCCGGCTTTCATTACGGGCATTACGGCTACGCCAATTATTTCATGGCCTACGCGCTTTATCCAGAGGTGATGGAGCGCGGCTTCAAGATCCAGGCGGACACCGCCGAGGTTTACAACCGGATCGCCGCTCGCGCTATCATCGAAGGCGGCCTGCCGCGTCTGATCCGCCTCGATCACGACATGGCCGATTCGCGGGGCATGCTGGTGGATGTGAAGACGCTGGATGCGCTCTGGTTCCCGCATTTTGCCCGCGCGATCAAGCCGCTGCTCGACGCCGGCATCCGCCTGATCTGGCACTGCGACGGCAATCTGATGGACCTGGTGCCGAGGCTGCTCGAATGCGGCCTGGGCGGCTTCCAGGGGTTCCAGTATGAGGATGGGATGGATTACGAGAAGATTTGCCGGATGACCGACTGGAATGGCGACCCGCTCTTCATCATCGCGGGCGTGTCGGTCACCACCACGCTACCGCGGGGCAAGCCGGCCGACGTGAAACGCCAGATGGCCTGGCTGGTCGAGAAGGGCCCGAAGGCCGGGTTGATGCTGGCGTGCAGCAGCTCGATTGCGCCTGGCGTGCCGTTGGAGAACATCAAGACCCTGGTCGAGGGGCTGGCCCATTACCGGCAGCACGGCAGAACGGTGGGTTGAGCGGTCATGAGTTTTCGCGCGGCTCGATTCTTTTCCGCGTGATCCAGAGACGCAGCAGGTGGTTGACGATCCTCCCTCATAGAAGGGCGGAGTGATACGACACCGCATAGTGTCTGTCCGGTAGGTGGGTTTTGCGGTTCCCTCACGCGGCGCCGATCTACTCTGCAGCCTGTTTTTCATAGGGGGCGGGCGCGGTGGATTTCCGGATCACCAGGGTGGGCTGGAGCAGGAGGCGCGTGTCGGTCTTCACGGTTCCGTCCATCAGACCCTCCAAGAGCCGGGCCGCCTTGAATCCCATCTGTCGCCGGGCCTGGGCCACGGTGGTGAGCGGTACATCGCAGGTGGCGGCCTCCGGATCGTCGTCCACCCCGATCACCGAGATCTCCTCCGGCACGCGGATGCCAAGCCCCTTCAGGGCCACGCAGCACTGGATGGCGATGCTGTCGTTGAGGCAGAGCAGGGCGGTTGGCCGGTGGCCCTGCCCCGGGCCGAGAGTCGCGGCTAGGGTTTCGGCCACCCGGACGGGGTGGGGGATCCGTACCACCCGGGGTGTCAGTCCTTCCTGCTTCATCAGGAGCGTGTAGCCCTCCTCCCGTTCGTGGGTGGAGGAGATATCCTCGTCCCGGGTCAGGTGCAGGATCCGGCGGTGGCCAAGGTCGAGCAGGTGCCGGGTTCCCATGGCGCCGACCTCCACGTTGTCGCTGGCCACGCAGCAGCAGGGGAGGTCCGGTGGGTACCGGTCGACCAGGACAAAGGGAAAATGGCGGCGGTGCAGGTCGTCGATCATCTTGCGGGCCGGGGCATCCATGGTCGGGAGCCAGAGCAGGCCCTGCACCTTTTCCACCAGGCCGGGGAGCACGTCGGCCTCCCGGTAGAGCGGGATGTGAACATGCTTGGCCACCAGCAGGAAGCGCTTGTAGTCGAGGGCCTGTTCGGCGCCCAGCGTGATCTCCCGCATGAACCCGTCGTTGAAATGCGCGAACGGGGAGAGGAAGCCCACCATCCGGATGGCATCCAGCGCGAACGCGCGCACCCGGGGATGCCGGGCGTCGTTCACGAACGACCCCTTGCCCTGCTGCTGGCGCACCACGCCCATCTCCACCAGATCCCGGATCGCCCGGCGGACGGTGGACTTGCTGACGCCCAGTCTCCGGCTCAGCTTGTGCTCGGGCCAGAGCAGGTCGCCGGTTTTCAGCCCGGCGGCAATCTGCTTGAGCACAAAGTCGCTCACCTGCTGCCGTTTTTCGGGCAATTCCGCCATCCCTGCTGACATAACCGCGTCCTTCCGCTCAATTTATACAACACCTTATCATCAAGATTAACTTATGTCAATATGAACTAAGCTGGTCGTATTGTTATCG
>CAIKKV010000501.1 GCA_903828035.1 uncultured bacterium | reverse complement strand
CCGGCTCCAGCACCCTCGCCAACGGCTTGCGTATCCGAAGGCGGCGGCTTCGCTACGCCCGCCTCCTGACGGGCTCGCACCCGGCACCATCAAGGTCCAGGATGGCCCATCACGAGGCGGAAGCCCACGTCGCTGAGCCGTTTGCCAGGCTCGCCCCCGTTGCGATTAGCAGACCGGCAGTACCCGGCGTAGCCGTACCAGCCGCCGCCCCGGTAGACGCGGTATTCCCCGGAACCGGGCCCCGCCGGATCCAGCGCATTCAACGCACCGTAATCGCCATACCAATCCTGACACCATTCCATCACATTCCCATGCATGTCGTACACGCCCCACGCATTCGGCTTCTTTTGAGCGACCGGATACGTATGGCAGCCGCTATTACCGCTATACCAGCCCATCTCCTCCAACGCGCCCGTCCCCCCGTATGGGCCGGCGCTTCCCGCCCGACAGGCGTATTCCCACTCCGCCTCCGTGGGCAGGCGAAACCACGCCCCGTGAACCGCTGAACCGCGAAGCTCGTTCAGCTTCTGAATGTACCCCTGGCAATCGTCCCAGCTCACCCGCTCCACCGGGCTGCACGCCGCCTTGAAACACGAAGGGTTAGCCCGCATGACTTTCTCCCACTGGGCCTGCGTCACAACCGTCTTCCCTATCCAGAACCCGTCCTTCAGCGTAACCGGGTGCCGAACCTCGTCACAATGCCGATCCGGTTCATCGACCGTACTGCCCATCAGGAATGAGCCCGGAGGGCACCACACGAACTCCAGCAGCTCCTCGCCGCCCAAGCCCACCGCTTTTGTGTCGCCAGCATTCAATTCAGCCTGCTCCGCGAGAATCACCCGCATCAGATCGCGACAGCTCTCGGCGGAATAGCCCGGCTTGGGGCGCCCCTCGTCGTCCATGCCGTCCACGGCCGCGAGCGCGGTCACCGGCAAATCGGGATGCAGCATCCTGAGCCTGGGCAGCTTCCTGGCATACAGCCCGGCCGCCCCGCCAGCTTCGCTCAATTCCACGGCATAGCGGTCGGCCTGCGTAAACACCAGGTGCCGGCGCTTAAGATTCGGCAGCTTTGCCGCGTAATCGAAAATCCCCCGCGTGATCCACGCCGTCTCGGCGCTGCGGGCATTGTCGCCCTGGCGCCCCAAATCGGCCAGGTTGAAAAGCACGATCAGCGTGTCGGCATCCGCCAGATTTTCCAGGAACTCATCGAGTTCCGCGCGGCGGGACGCCGCCTCCTCGGCGGTCCGCTCGCCAAAGGCCAGCCGGTAAAGCTCCCCGGGATAATCGAGCATCTCGATCGTCTTCAGCACCGTCTGGCCGTGGCGCAAGGTCCACTTCATCGTGCGCAAAGCGTCGATGCCGGTTGCGCCCGGCCATTCCCGATCCACCCGCAACCGGGGCGCCACCTGATGCATGCACAGGCAGGCCGACTGGTTTTCCGGCATCAGGTACGGTTCATCCCCTGAAATCGTTCCGTAACATTCGCTCAACGATGCCATCAGCACCGTCTTCCCGCTGCCTTCGACCCCGACAATGGAAACCTTGCTCATCTGACCAGACTCCCTGGAAACAGAAACACGAGAGGCCTTTTCGCGGGCGGCATATACCGGAAGCGGATGTGCCGGCGCGTCTATGTCCCTTTTTTTGAGACGCCCATCAAACCATAACCACGGCTGGCCGGCAAGCGCTAACATCTCCCCTTCTTGCCCATCCGGCGCACGCGGAGGTGCGCCCTCCCTCCCGCCTTGCCCCACATCGAAGACTGAAAGGTGGCCCGGGCGCTCCGCGCACGGGACCCTGCCAGATAAATGCCGGCCTGTTTCCGTCGCGAGGGACCGCGACGGCCACCCGCCTTTGGTAGGGCGAGGCCTCAGGCCGAGCCGCATGGACATTCTTGCGCGATG
>CAIKKV010000500.1 GCA_903828035.1 uncultured bacterium | reverse complement strand
CTCTCGCCATGGCTGGGGCCGTTGCCCTGCTGACCGTCATCCTCTGGTCTCCCGCGGCCGTAGCCGAGGCGAGCCGCGTCACGTCTTTGGAAGTCGGCCCCTCCTGCACCGGCTCCATGATTTTAAACGTCGTCTCGAAAGATGGCCGAAACACCGGCGCCCTCGTCTGGGTTTCAGGCCTGGAGGAAACGTATGACTAAACGAACACCCATCCTGCTCCTGATGGCCGCCTTCCTTTTCGCCGCGCTGGCCCCCCTCCCCGCCCGGGCGGCGTCGGAAGCCCTCTCGATCCGCCTGGTGCGCGCCAGCCAGGGGACGGAAATCGATCCGGCGCTTCAGGACGTGGCCGCCCTCATGCGCGGCAACCTGGCGTTCAGCTCCTTCAAGCTGATCGACTCGGCCACGGTCACGCTCCCCGCTTCCGAGCCCGTCAAGCTGGGAAAAAACTTCAAGGTGACCCTGTCCGGCCCCGCCGGCAACCTAGACATTACGGTCAGCCGGGCGACTGTGAAACTGATCCAAACACGCGCGGTTTTGCACGGCCGCTCACCGCTGGTCCTGGGGGGAATCCCCGCCCGCGACGGAACCTTTCTTTTCGTGCTGAGCCTTGTCAAATAGGAGTCCGGGATGGCCACGCTCAAGATCGATCGAAAAGCCGGGGATAACGCCTATCTCCACAAAGACTTTCACGCCGCCCTGAGCACCGGGCTGGACTATATCCGCCTGCGCTATGGCGAGCAGGCCGTACGCGACTACCTCCGGCAGTTTGCCCTGGCCTGGTACGCGCCGCTCACGAAAGCGTTGCGGGAAAAAGGGCTCCCGGCCCTGCGCGAGCACTACACCCGCATTTTCAAGCTGGAAGGCGGCGAGGTTCGCTTCACCGAACTCCCGGATGAACTGCTGATCGAGGTCTTGCTGAACCCCGCCGTCGCCCACATGAAGGCCAAGGGCTACCCCATCTCCCCGCTGTTCAACGAAACCGTGGCGACGGTCGGAAAAACAATCTGCGCATCGACTCCGTACGACATGGAACTACTCCGCTACGACGCGGAAACCGGCCGCTACACCCAGCGCTTCTACCGGAGGACCGCATGATCTCCTGCACCGAGTTCATCCCCGCTTACAGCGAACTGTTCCGCTACCTCGAAGCGCGCGACGGCAAAAAAGCCGTCATCGGCTTCTGGGCATACATCTCCGATCACTTCCTGGACAACCTCAGGGACCTGGTGGCCAAAAACGGCATCAAGGGCTGCTGGCTGTACTGGCACCACACGCTCAATGAAGAGGCGGCCGATTTCACCATGGAGCTGGATGAGGAGGCCGGCGAGTTCCGGATCAACATGCGCCGTTGCCCCTCCAAGGGCCGGCTTCTCGAAATCGATCACATGAAGCCCTACCCGGATTACTGCGAACACTGCGACCTTCTCTACCGGCGCGTCCTCGAACCGCTCGGTTACAGCTACGAGTTCGATTCGTCCCGCACCGATAAAGCGGCCTGCGCCATTGTTGTCAAGCGGGCCAAGGTTTCATGACCGCCCGGGAACAAGCCAGGATCTTGCTGGAGAACTTCCGGGGCGACCGTTATCTCTGCGGCGCCGGCGTCCTTTCGCAGGCCGGCCCCCTGGCGCGGAAACTCGGAACCCGCGCCCTGCTGTTTGCGAATGAGGGCGGCTGGCACGAGCCCCTCGTTTCCGCCGTGCTTGATTCCCTTCAAAAAGCCGGCGTCGAAACAGTCGGCGGCCGCGCCTTTCCCGGAGCCCGCCCCAACTCTCCGCGCGAAGACGTCTACCGCATGGAGGCCCTGATCCTCCATGCCCGGCCCGACCTGGTCATCGCCCTCGGCGGCGGCAGCGTGATCGACGCCGCCAAGGCCGCTTGCGCGCTGGCCGCCCTGGGCCTCGCCTGCCCCGCGATGGACGCGCTGTTCGGAATGGGAAAGGTGACGGCCTTCAGCGCGCCGGCCAGTCGGCTGATTCCCCTGATGGCCATTCAAACGGCGGCCGGTTCCGGCGCCCACCTGACCCGGTATTCGAACATCACCGATCCGGAAGCGGGGCAGAAGAAGCTGATCATCGACGACGCGCTCGTCCCGGCGGCCGCGCTGTTCGATTTCGACATCCTGCGCACCGCCCCGCCCAGCCTGCTGACGGACGGCATCCTGGATGGAGTGGCGCACAATCTCGAAGTCTACGCGGGCTGTGCGGCCGATAAGCTCGAAGCCATTTCCAAGGTGGCCTTGACAGGGCTTGAACTGCTGCTGACCGAAGGGGCCTCCGCCGTTCAGTCCCCCGCCCCTGATGCGCTTGAAGCCGTCGGACTCGGCACCGACCTGGGCGGCCTGGCCATCATGCTTGGCGGGACAAGCGGGCCGCACCTGAACAGCTTCTCCTTCGTCGATGTCGTCTCCCACGGCCGGGCTTGCGGCCTGCTGAATCCCTACTATATCGTCCTCTTCGGCGACGCCATCGAAGCCCGCCTCCGCCCGGTCGGAAGTCTTCTCCGGAAGGCCGGGCTGATTGAAGGCCCGCTTGAATCCAAACACGGGCGGGAGCTCGCGCTCGCCGTGGCACACGGTTTGATGAACTTCAGCCTGAGGCTGAACGCCCCGGTTTCGCTTTCCCAGATTCCGGGGTTTGGCCCCCTCCACCAGGAACGGGCCATCAGCGCCGCCCAGGATCCGGCCTTGGAAAGCAAATTGAAGAACATGCCCGTCCCCATGACCCGGGATGACGTCCTTCGTTACATGGGGCCCCTGCTCCACGCCGCCTTCGAGGGCCGGCTGGAAAATGTGCCCGCGTTCAGCGCCTCACGCACCGCGTAGGGCGGATTCCAGCAGACGCTCAAACTCGGAGGCCTGCTCCGGCTTCACGCCGGGCGCCACCACGGCCAGACTGGCAAGCGACGCCTTGAAGACGGCCGCCGCCTCGGCTTGCACCTGCTCGGCCCGCACTTCCTCAATGGCGGCAATCACCTCTTCGGGTGATATAAAACGGCCGTAGGCCAGAACCGATTCGCCCGCCCAGTTCATCTGGCGGCCCGAGCTCTCCAGCCCCAGGCGAACCTGGCCGGTCAGGTAATCCTTGGCCCGGCGCAATTCGCGCCCGCCAACCGGAGTCTCGCGCAACCGCCGGAGCTCCCGGCCAATCAGCTTCAACACGCGGCGGAACTGATCCGGATCCGCGCCTGCCGTGACCACCAGCGATCCCGTATCGTCGAAGTGCGACGTGCAGGATTGAATGGCGTAGGCCAGGCCATGCTTCTCTCGAATGACCTGGAAAAGGCGCGAGCTCATATTCTCGCCCAGCACCACGGACAACACTTTAAGCGCGTGGCGGCGGGAATCATTGCGCCCGTAAACGCGGAACCCCAGCGCCAGATGCGCCTGTTCCGACTCCTTGGCCACCAGCCCGACACGCTGCTGCGCCACCCGGTTATCGACGGGCGGACAGGCCGCCTGGGGACGGCCGGCCCAGTCCGAAAAGGCGCGCTCCGCGCGGCGGCGCCAGCGGTCATGATCAACCTTCCCCGCGACCGCAAGGATGGTGGAGGAAGGCACATATGTCGCATTCTTGTAGGCCGCGATGTCGGCGCGCCGGATGCGGTCGAGCGTGGCCGGGCTCCCCACCAGCGGGCGCCCGAGCGGGTGGTCCGCCCAGAGCAACTCCCCGAGGCGGTCTTCCGCCACCTGCGCCGGCTGATCGCGGTACATCAGGATTTCGTCGCGAATCACATCCCGCTCGCTGGCGACGTCCGCCGCCGCAAAACGCGGGTGGCGGATCATGTCGGTCAGGATGGCAAAGGCGGCATCCGCATGATCGGCCGGCATCCGGACATAATAGCAGGTGGCGTCCTCCTGCGTGAAGGCGTTGAAATCGCCACCCCGCCCCTCAATGGCGCGCGAGATGGAGGAGGCCGAGCGGCGGCGCGTGCCCTTGAAGAGGAGGTGCTCGATAAAATGGCTGATGCCCGAGAGGGCGGGCGTCTCGTGGCGGCCGCCCACGCCCACCCAGAGCCCCATGGCCACGCTCTCCACGGCCGGCATGCGGCACGTGACGATCCGCATCCCGTTGGGCAATTCACAAAGCGCCGGTTCCATGCATCTCCTCAGCGGGCCGCGGCCTGCAATTCGGCCAGGGTGGTGCGGCCGTCATAAAGCGCCTTTCCCACGATCGCCCCCTCGAGGTTCTCCAGGCCCAGGGACGCCAGGGATTGGGCGTGGGCCGGCTCGGAAACGCCGCCCGACGCAATGACCCGGCAGCCCGGCACGGCTTCGCAAAGAGCCCGCACCGCCTCCGTATTGGGTCCGCCCAGCATGCCGTCCGTGGCCGTATCCGTGTAAATCAAGGTCCGCACGCCCGCCTGCTCCATGCGCCTGGCCAGGTCCAGGGCCGTCATTTCGGTCGTATCCACCCACCCGTTCACCTGCACCTTGCCGTCGCGGGCATCGATGCCGATGACGATGGCGTCGCCAAACTCCGCCGTCAGCTGCCGAACGCTGCCGGGGTCGGCGCAGGCGCGCGTGCCCAGGATAACGCGGTTCAAGCCGCGGTCCAGCAGGTCGCGGATATGGGCGGCCGTGCGGATGCCGCCGCCCAGCTCCACGGGAATCGTGATGGCGCGGCAGATCGCCGCCACCAGGTCCGTGTGGACCGGCCGCTTCTCGAACGCGCCGTCCAGGTCCACCACGTGCAGGAAAGCGGCCCCTTCCGCCTGCCACCGGAGCGCCATGGCCACGGGGTCGTCGGAATAGACGGTCATCTCTTCCACCCGCCCCTGCCGGAGGCGGACACAGCGGCCGTTTTTGATGTCAATCGCGGGAATAATCGTAAACATCGTTGCCCTTAAATGGAGCCTTTGCTTGAAGGCACGCCCTTGACGCGGGGATCCCGATCGCAGGCCATCCGCAGGGCGCGGGCAACAGCCTTGAACATGGCTTCATAGCCGTGGTGCGGATCCTTGCCGTACGACTGCGCAAGGTGGAGATTCATCCGGGCCTCGGTGCAGAGCGCGCGGAAGAACTCGCCGATCAAATTAACGTCGAACGCCTTGATCTTCTTCGTGTGCAGCGGCTGGAAAACCAGGAAGGGGCGCCCGCCCAGGTCCAGGGCCGCCGTGGCGAGGGTGTCGTCCATGGGCAGCATGCACCACCCGTAGCGGACAATGCCCTTCCGGTCGCCGAGGGCCTGGTTCAGCGCCTGGCCCAGGGCCAGGCCGAGGTCCTCCACCGTGTGGTGGTCGTCCACGTTCAGGTCGCCCTTGGCCCGCACGGTCAGATCAACCAGGGAATGCTTGGACAACAGCTCCAGCATGTGATCCATGAAGCCGATGCCGGTGCGGATCGAGGAGGCGCCCTCTCCGTCCAGATCGAGGGCAATGGTAATATCGGTTTCCCGCGTCTTACGGGCCAGCTTGGCCGTTCTATGCTTGATCATGCGTGCGATGATACCACGGCTCACGGCCGATGCGATAAAAATTTGAGTCGTTTTCCGCCCTGTGATACCATGGGCAGTTCATGCACAAGCTCCCCCCCATGACGGAGGATCAGCGCCGACTCGGCCAGCAGAGCGCCCTGCGCGCCAACCTGTTCACCGGAGTCATTACCCAGATCGTCCTGGGCGCCCTGATGATGCTGTACGCCAGCGACGTGCTGGGGTATTCCCCCGTGCGCGTGGGGTTCATCGTCTCGGTCGCCCCGCTCGGCATGCTGGCCCGCTTCTTCTTTCTTCGCAGCGTCCGGGAATCGGGGATGGTCCGCGAGCTGCGGCGCTCCCAGGTCACCCGCATGATCATCATCGGCCTGCTGCTGGCCATTCCGGCCCGGTGGATGACGTTCCCCCTCTTCACGCTCCTGATCTGCGCCTTCAGCCTCGCCAATGAGCTGGGAACCAATGTCGCCTGGCAGCCCATCCTCCGCGACATCACCACCACGGCCGACCGGGGCTCGTTTTTCTCCCGCATGCGATTCGCCTTCACCCTCATCACGGCGGCCGTCACCTCCATCGTCCCCCTGCTGGTCGGGGCCTCGATGAAGGAATGGCAATACAAGTGCCTGCTGGCGGTGGCCATGAGCGGCGCCTTCAACTTCTTTTACTGGTGCGGCCGGATCCCGGAGCGCCCCGCCCTCTCGCCCGGGGAACCCCTTCCCGGCGGCCTCTGGCCGCACCTGAAAAAGGTCCTGCGCCGCTCCCCCCTCCTGCGCGAGCCGCTGATCATCACCCTCCTGACCGCCTTCACGGGCTTTCCCGTGTTTGTCCTCTACCTGAAGGTGATGCTGCATATCCCGTCAAACCTGATCTCCCTCTATATCTTCGCGTGTACCGCCGGCTCGGCGCTCTCCCTCCTGCTCTGGGGCAAGGTCGCCGATACGGTCGGCTTCCGCCCCATGTTCGCCGGCCTCGTGATCCTGACGCTCGCCATTCTGCCGCTGCTCTTCACGCTCACCCCCTTCCCCGGGGACTGGAACAGGACATGGGGGCCCCATGAAATCGTCACCCTCGCCTCCCTTCTGCTTCAGGGCTTTCTCAACGGCGCCCTGGGAGCGGGAATCGGCATCTCCCTGATCACGATCCAGCACTTCTGCGTCCATCCCGAGGACGTCATCGAATCCATGACCGTCTACAGCGCCGCGCTGGTGCTGGTGACCGCCGCCGTCTCCATGGCCAGCAGCGCGTTCCTCCAGGCGATCGCCATCCCCTCGGGCCTGCGCCTCCTGGCCGGGGGCTGGCTGTCCTGGGACTGGGTCAAGCTCTGGCTGCTCGTCTTCAACGTCGCCATGGGCGCCCTCATTCTCCGCCTGTTGCGCCGGATTCCCAACAGCCATGACAGCAGCAACGTGGGCGATTTCTTCGAATCCATGGCCGGCACGCTGGGACAGGTCGTCCGCATCGCGCCGATTCGCGCCCGCACCGAGGAGGACGACGTATGACCCGCCCCCTGACCCTTGGCACGATGGTGCTTCAGTCGCCCGTGATTCTGGCGCCCATGGCCGGCTTTACGGATAAGCCCTTCCGGGACCTCGTACGCGAACGCAGCGGCCTCGGCCTCGGCTTTACCGAGATGATCCGGCCCGGCGGGCTGATCTTCGGCCGTGAAAAGAAAACACAGTGGATCCTGGCCACCGGGCCGGAAGACCAGCCGCTCGGCTGGCAGATCTACGGCCGCGATCCCGACCTCATGGCCCGCGCCGCCCAGTGGCTGGTCGACCACGGCGCCCAGCTGATCGACCTCAACATGGGCTGCCCGCAGAAGAAAATCGCCTCCCGGGGCGCCGGAGCGGGGCTGCTGAAGGTTCCGGACCTGGCCGTGGAAATCGCGGAAAAAGTGGTGAAAGCGGTCCCGGTTCCGGTGACCGTCAAAATCAGGCTGGGCTGGGACAACGGAAACCGGATCGGCCTGGCCCTGGCGCGCCGCCTGGCGACCACGGGAATCGCGGCCCTCACGGTGCATGGGCGCACCGCCGTCCAAGGCTACAGCGGCGAGGCGGACTGGGCGGCCATCTCCGAGATAGCCGCCGCCCTGCCCGACCTGCCCGTCATCGGGAACGGGGATATCTCAAGCGCCGCCATCGGCGTGGAACGGCTGGCGAACTCGGGTTGCGCGGGCCTGATGATCGGCCGCTCGGCCCTGAAAAACCCCTGGCTGATCCGGGATATCTCCCGGGCGGCGGCGGGCCTGCCGCCCCTGCCCGCGCCTGAAAAAGCCGAGGTCCTGGCCCTGGCGCTCTCTCATTTCGACCGGCACGCGGAGCTGTATGGCCATGAAAAGGCGGGCGCCCTGTTCAGGAAGTGGATCCCGCTCTATATCCGGTCGATGCTGAAAATGCAAAAACCCGTGATGGTGCAATTGCTCACCATCGCGGGTTCTTCCGAGCTGCGGGACGCGCTAGCGGCCCTGCCCGTCTGATCACCGACCTCAGGCCTTCTGGACGAGCCCGTGCTTCAGGCACTGCGCGCAAATCGTGCAGCGCCGGACCGAGCCGCCATCCTGGATGCGGACCTTCTGCAGGTTAGGCAGGAACCGCCGGCGGGTAATGCCGGTGGTGTGCAGGCCGATGCCGCCCTTTTTCTTGGCCAAACCATGGCGGACAATACGATTGCCAACCTGGGTGCTCTTTCCACACTTTTCGCAAAATTTTGACATGACTGATCGCTCCTTGGAAAAATCGAACTGTTACTCTAGCTGTTCCGCCCACTCCACGCAAGGAAAAATTACAGAAGGCGTGGAAAAGCGGACTCCAGCACCTGGGTCTCGTTCACATTCTGGTCCAGCCGCGTCTGCATCTCCTCCACGGTATCCACCCGGGCCAGGGCCTTCGCCACGGAGCCCCGCTCCGCCTGCGCGCGAATCGCCTCCGCATGATCCCGGTAGACCCACAGCTCCGGGCCGGCCCCGGCGGCCGCGGCCAGCACATCCCGCTGCCACAACAACAGGGCGCGCAGGGCCACGGACCGGGATTCCTTGTACCGCGCCGTGACGCGGGCCTTCAGCTTGTCCTCGTCGTCCGCCAGCCCCGCCGCATCCCAGGCGTCCGACTCCGCCTCCTCGATCTCCTGCTTCATCTTGTCCAGGATGCCGCTGAAGGCCGCGGCCGCGGATAATCCGGCCAAAGAGCCCAGCCCCTTGTCGGCCATCAGGCCGGAGACCGTCTCCATCCAGGGCAGGATCGCCTCATTCCCGGCCGGCAGCACCAGCTTCTGGCAGCGCGACAGCACCGTCGGCAGCATGCCGGAGGGCTGCTCGGTCAGCAGCAGGAAAATGGTTTTCGGCGGCGGCTCCTCGAGCATCTTGAGGAAGGCGTTGGCCGCCTCGGTCGTCATCCGGTCGGCGTACAGGAGCACGCCCGCCTTCCACCCGCCGGCCAGCGAGGTCTGCCCCATAAACAGGCACAGGTTCCGGGTCTCCTCGACGCCGATTTTCTGGCTCGCCTTCACCGGCTCCAGGATCTGCACATCCGGCAGGCGGTCCTCGGCGGCCAGGCGGCAGCCGGAGCAAAGGCCGCAGGGCTTCTCCTTTCCGGACTGGCAGAAGAGGAGCGCCAGGAGGCGGCGGGAAAGATCCAGGGCCGCCCCCCGGACGGCGCCGGTCACGACATAGGCTTGAGCCAGGCGGTCGCGCTGCCAGGCCCGGCGGATATCCTCAAACAGCTCTGACGTCGGATCGACCAAGGACATCGCTCACCGCCTCCCATACCGCATCCGTTACCGCCTCGAGCGGCGCATCCGCGGGAATGACGCGGATCCGGTCCGGCATGCGCCGGGCCAGGTCCAGGTAGCCGGCGCGCATGCGCTCATGAAAATCCACGGGCTCGCGCTCCATCCGGTCGTGCTGGCCGCCTTTCTCCCGATTGCGCGCCTCCATCCGCTCGAACCCGATCTTCACATCCAGGTCCAGCAGCAGGGTGAGGTCCGGCAGGGCCGGCCCGACGGCAAACGTGTTGAAGCCCATGAT
>CAIKKV010000499.1 GCA_903828035.1 uncultured bacterium | reverse complement strand
GGCATCCTTCCTGGCGCGGATCACGGCCTGCGCCACAATCCGCAACCAGGATAGCGCGGGATTGGTCATGCGCTGCTGGGTTTCCCGGTGCCCTTCCATGAGGGGCCCTGCGCCCAACAGGTTCTGGACAATCCAATCCATCACCTGTGCCCACCTCCGGAAGTCATGGCGGGTCTCCTGGGACCGGGGCTTCCCGGCCCCGTGCCATGCCCGCACGATGGCGAACACGGCACCAAGGAATCGGGGCTGGTTGGCCCGGACGTGGTCGAGGATGTCGCCCTCGGGATAGGCCTGAAACACATGTCCATCGGCATGCTTGAGAATCCTGACGCAGCTGGAGCGGTTGGCAAGGTCCTGCGTCACGTCCGCCTTGTTCGAGGTGAACATCACCATAACCCGCCGGGGATCAATATCAACGGACTCCCGATACGGCATGCGGGCGCTGTAATGGTCCTCCGTCAGGAAGGACTCGATGGCCGGAGAGTCCAGCCGCCCACGGATATTGTCGAGCGCAATGAAGTTCGCTCCCCCGATCAGCGCCGAGTTGAAGCTCTCCTCGAGGCTTCCCACGCCCCCTGACTTCTGGGTGACCGTCCTCACGCTCTGGCCGTAAATGGCGGCCACGAGCTTGTTTCGATACCCCTTTCCGGTCTGGGAATCGTTGGCTTCGCCCAGGTCAATCGGCGGTCGACCCCCGAGAAGCCCCCCGAAGGTCAGTGCCGGAGTGATCAACGAAGCCAGCCCCCGAGCCCTATCGCCGGGAGTCGCGAACCTGAACCCCTCGATGACACCGGCGAGCAGGCGCCGCGCCTCGTCCATCTCCATGGGCTTCGCCGGCATGCCCCCCGCATAGATGCCGGACTCTGGATCATGGCCATTCACCTCAATCAGGTGCCCATCGCGCTCAACGAGCACGGAGCACGGCGAGATGACCGTGATCCGAGGCAGGGCCTCGCGAAACGCATCGGAGTTCGAGATCAGGCGAGCCGTCTGCTCCGTACAGATGGCCGGCTCGGGTCCATCCTTCCCAATCCGCGCAAGCAGCGCCACCTTTTCGAACGTGGATGCCAGCGTCGCGGGGATTACGGTTTCCAACCTCGGCGTACCGTCCTCACTGCGGGACACCCGGGCCAAGGTGCCGCCGCGGTTGAACACTAGCTGCTGGAATCCCAACTGCTGGCCCAACACCTCGGCGCAAGCCGTGATCGTGCTGCCGCCGGAGGGCAGGATGACTGCGGGCAACTTCGTTTCTGCAAGTCCGGCAGGAGCTGGAATCCCGTGCGGGGGAACCGCCGGCGGCCCCATCATCAACGTCCGGCGCCACCCCGCATCACGGGCCAAGCCGAACAGGCTGGCGATCGTGATCTCCCCGGAACGGAAGCCGCTCCAACGGGACGAGCAATCACCCGCCTGGTACTTGGCTGCCCGGGAGGACCACTCATCCCACATCTGGAGCCCCTCCTGACCCGGTAACGCCGAGTGAACGGCCATGCCGATTCGGATCCACTGTCCATAATCGATATCGGGATCCAGGGCGTCCAGCGCGGACCGGATTTCCGGCAAGTTGGGCGAGGTGAGCGCGACGGTGCGGGGGGGCTTCTGCGCCTCGGCGACGGGCACGAACACCACGGCGTCACAGTCGCGCAGGCATGCATCCGGGTCATGGCTCAAAAAGCACAACCGGGACACGTCCTTCCCGGATTCATCGGCGTCAACCCCGTGAGCCTGTTTGAAGTACGCTGCCGCCGCCGCGAATGAGGCGCGGTGGATGGCAGGTTCAGCGGGCACCCGGACAACCACCTTGAGCCCTGCACCACCGGGGGATATGAACGCGGCCTGCACGTGCGGGTCGCCTACCAGTTGAGGCATAAGTGCCGCCAGCTTCTCCGGACCGACATCATCAAAATCAAGAACCATAAGGCCCGAATGCGCTTGAAGGCCCCCCGTCTTTCGCTCGCCAAAGAGTCCGCTGATGGTCACGGCGGGCAGATACTGCTTGAGCCTTGCCGCCAAGTCGTTGTCGCCCGCTGCCTTTGCCGCGCGGATCGCCTCAATCTGGGCGCGCAGGGTGTCGGAGCGGATCAGTTCCACCATGTCGAAGATGGTGATCTGCCCCTCAGGCACTATCCCTTTTGCGCCACTGAACCTGGAAAAGGTAAGAGAGGCCGCACTCACGCCGCCACCCGACCCTGCCGTAGGAACTCCTCGACCTCACTCCAGACGAACCGTTTTCTGGCTCCAACCCTGATGTATGGCGGTTGCATGCGCCACAAGCTCGTGATGCTGATTTCCAACCGGCGGCATAGCTGCTTGGGCGACATCAGGGGTTCGTCGGCCACCCGACTCGCCGCCGATTCGCCTCGCAGGGCGGTCAGCGCGGCCTCAATCTGGGCCTCCTCGTAGTTCATCGCCTGCAACATCTTTGCGATCGTATTTTCGTTTTGTTCCGAATTCATGGACTATCCTCCTCGCAGTTAACGCAATCGTATCGCCATGCCATTAATTATATCGAGATGCGGGTGCTTGGAATATCGACAAGACCTATCGCGACGCCAAGACTCGATAAATGCCAGCAAAACGGCATTTTATGAGGGGCTAAAAAGACATGTCGCGACATAAAAAGACGGACACGTTTGGTAAACACCGGCTTCTGAATCAAAGCCAACTGCAGATGTCAGGGCGCGACTTGCTGATGCCGCGGCCCATCTTCGCCCTCGAACCCGACGCTTCACGTCTATTTATATGCCGCCAGCTTGAGTGGAGTTGGGTGCTTTTCCTGGCAGAGGGCTCAGGTCGAAATAGTACATTCCGCGTCGTTGACCGGTATTCTTGACGTGCTTCTTTCGGAAGTCGGCGTACCGTTCTTCCTTTCCTGAGTGCGTGGCGAAGAGCCCATTGATGCTTTTCGCAGTTGCCCCAGCCTTCTTCAGGATTTCTTTTTCCGTCTTGGCCGTACCGGCAGACATGGCCCCCAGTTCGGCCATAGCCTTCAAGACGGCCGTACAGCCCGTTCTTGTTATTCTTGCGGCGTCAGCAAGTGCTTCGATCTTGTGACCGTTGGGAGTCGTGTCGTTTGTCCGTGTGACGAGTTGGGGCACGGCAACGTCGAACCGCGTACGCTCAGCTACCGTAGGCAGCCGACTGCTTATCTCAAGTGGTCCCTGATGCTGTAATTGGGATCCATCGGAAAACGTGACCATTGCCCGGTTCACCTGAAGTCGCCCGGGGGTGGTGGCGCTTAAGAACTTCGCGACATCACTTTCTGGGTCGCCAGTACATGTTACCGGGAACACATCGCTCGCAACCTCAAAATCCAACAGATTCACGAACAGGGCAATCACTCGGCCTGTTTTGCCGTGTAGCCCGGTTACCTGATAGGTCCAGGTTGTTGCGCCAAAATTGGGATTCCTACCGGGGGTTAGTTCAGCTGACTCGTTCTGGATAGCGTACGCGTGCCCAAGCAAATTAAGGGTAAGGGTATCGGATGAGGTGTGATGCGTTGCGGTGCTCTTCGGCTTCCTGGTACTCGACTTATTGCGTTGCTGCTTCATCATTGGCTGTAGCGTACGCCTGCCTGCGCTTCCGATCAAACGTTTTCAGTTCGCCGTTTTATCGAGCATCGACAGCACCTTGGCGATGTCCTGTTTCCAGCTCTTTCCGGTCGAGTTCTTGAGGATCTCCCGGATCTGGTCGTCCCGGCTCGGTGCCCCATTCATGAGCAACCTTGGCATAGCGGCCTGTAATGCGGTGCGCATCTGCTCCTGATTCGGATGGAAATAATGCGCGATCACGGTTTCCGTCAACGTATGGCCCGTGACGGCCTTCACGAGTTCCACCGGCACGCCGGCGGTCAGCGCCAGGGTGACAAAGGTCGATCGCAACGCGTGGAATCCGTGGATGTTGACCCGGCGCGTACTGCCCGCCCGCTTCTCGTGCAGATACCCCCGCACGCCCGCTGGTTGCGGCACCGTCACCTTGGCCGTCCGCACGATCGAAAATCCCACGATCTGCTCGATGCGCGACAGGTAGGTCGAAACCGACCCCTTGCTCATGCCCAGTTTCGGGATGATTTCTTTGATCGTCAAACCCGACGCATAGAGGTCAAACACGCGCAGCAGGTTTTCCCGTACCGAACGGGTGAACTTCGCGGAATCTACCTGTTCAATGGTCGTGCGTGCCTTCGCCAAGGCCTCGGGCGTAACAATGTTCGGTCCTTTGGATTGAACCTTCCCGTCATTATCCAGTTCGACAAAACCCGCTGCCCGAAACACCGTGTTCAGCCGCCGGTTAATGGCATCCGGCTTTCCCTGGTATAAGCGGGAGGCTTCCGGGAAGCAATAATCCCCGTTGTGGGGCAGCTTGGCCAGTTCGTCGTAGAGCAAAGGGAAGATCGGTATCCAGACTCGTTCCCCAGTCTTGGCCGTCTTCACGCTGAGCATCCGCTTCGCCAAATCCACGTCCGCCCACTTTAACTGACACACATCACCTCTCCTCATCGCCGTGCACAGCCCCGTGATGATGAGGTTCCGGCAGACGTCGTCCGGCTGGGCGGCTTCCACGATCGCAAGGAGCTCCTCCGCCGAAAAAGGCTTTCGATGGATCGTCTCCTCGTCCTGAGTCACGATCTCGTCGAACGGGTTGTCTATGAATCCGCCTTCCCGGCGCAGGTGCTGGAAGGCGCCCTTGAGCAGGCTGAGCGTTGCGTTGCGTGTACGGCCCGCTAACCCTCGGCTCTCCTCGGCAGCCATGAACGCCACCGCCATCGCGTGAGTCACCTGTCCCATTTCCTGCACGTCCGGATAATGTTCCGCCAGATACTTTTGAAAACGGGCGAAGAAGGTTTCGGACATCTTCCGATAGGCGTCACTCAGCTGCCCTCGACGTCTAGAGATCTTGCTCCACCGCTCATACATCTGGTCGATTGCGATGGTGCTGACACGGGTTCCTGTTCGAATCACGTGCAGCGTCTGGACCAGTTCTTCTGCTCGCCGGCTCTTAGAATGCTCTACCAGTTCGTTGAGCTTGGCCTGGGCTTTTGCGCGGGACGCCTCAAACCGGCGATCACCGTTCTGACTGACGGAGCTGGATCGCTTGCCTTCGATCTCGATATCGAGGTTGACCACGTGCAGCTTGTTTCTGGCACGCCACCGGCCGTACCACCACTTCGAATCCTTCCTCATTTCCAAGCAGGCCATCGGGTAACTCCTTTTGGACTATCTTGCAATAGTGTGCATAAAATAAGGCAAACTGTCAAAGAAACGTCAAAGATTTGTCGTTTTCAGGATGGGTTCGATTATTCATTTGCTATTGCTGGAAACAAAAAACCTCAAGAACACCATATTTTTTGATGTTTTTTGTTGGTGGGCAGTACAGGAATCGAACCTGTAACATCCAGCGTGTAAAGCTGGCGCTCTGCCAATTGAGCTAACTGCCCCCGGGGGATAAGTCGCTAACAGTAGCGGAGCCCCGGAGGAATTGCAAGTGAGTCCGCGACCCATCCCGGCCGGGGTGTAACCCGACCCTCCCGAAGAATTCAAAATCCCAAGGTGAACCCACCTCCGCTCTAAAAACACAAACCATGCGGGCTCTCTGTGGCCCCCCGCTCGCGCGCCGCCCATGCGAACGACAGTGAGCGGGCGCGCGATGGCTGCCGGGTGCGGCGTTTCGATCAGCGGAAACGGACGAGCGGTTTTCGAGGCTCAGCCGGGTGACGGCGATGGGACGTGGCCTTACGGGCCCGGCCCATCCAGCCGGAGCCCGGATCAGCCCGAAAACGGCCGTCCGTTAACGCCGAAACGCCGCACCCGCATCGGCAACCGCTGCCCCTACAAACGACTGCCACGGCCAAACTCTGTCCTGCGGCCACGCTTGAATAACGCGCCAAAACGTGGTTAGCTTGCACGGTCATGCAAGAGAAAAGCCACCCAGACTCCGCAACGGACCCCCACAGCCACTCGCACGAGTTCGCCAAGGTCGATCCGAAAAACGAAGGCCGCACGCTCACCGTCGTGGCCCTGACCGCCGTGACGATGGTCGTCGAGATCGCCGCGGGCTCCTACTACGGCTCCATGGCCCTGCTGGCCGACGGCTGGCACATGGGCACCCACGTGCTCGCCCTCGCCATCGCCGTCTTCGCCTACCGCATCGCCCGCCGCCACGCCGCCAACGCCCGCTTCACCTTCGGCACCGGCAAGGTCGGCGTCCTCGGCGGCTTCGCCAGCGCCACCACCCTCGCCATCGTCGCGCTCCTGATGGTCGTCGAATCGCTCCACCGGCTCTTCGCCCACAGCCCCATCCAGTTCAACCAGGCCATCCTCGTCGCCGTCGTCGGACTCATCGTCAACCTGGTCAGCGCCCTGATCCTCGAGCGCGCCCACCAGCCCCACCACCCCCACGCCGCCGGCGCCGCCCACGCGCACGCGCACGGGCCCGATCTCAACATGCGCGCCGCCTATATCCACGTCGTGGCCGACGCCCTCACCTCCGTGCTGGCCATCTTCGCCCTGCTGGCCGGGAAATACGCCGGCCTGGTGTGGATGGACCCCCTCATGGGGCTCCTGGGCGCCGCCCTCATCGGACGCTGGTCCTTCGGCCTGCTGCGTGAAACGGGAGCCATTCTCCTGGACGCCGCCGTCGATCCTCAGGGAGTCGCCGCCATCCGCCAGGCGCTGGGGCCGGACATCCACATCTCGGATCTCCATGTCTGGAAGGTGGGCGCCGACGCGGATGCCGCGATCGTCTCCATCGTCACGGACGATCCCAAACCGGTCGCGGAGTACAAAAAGAAATTGGCGGGGATTCCCCGCCTGACCCATATCACGGTGGAAGTGCTACCGGTCCTACCCCGGAAAAAGCAAAACGACTGAATCCCGCTTGAATGCGCTCAGGGCCGCGCCGGAACAACCGGATTGGGCGGACCCGCCACCAGGGGGTCCTTCGACACATCGGGCTGCGCTTTTGTCACGCCGGAAACGGCGGCCGCCTCGGGAGTATACTCGGACACTTTCCGCTTCAGGGTGATCGTGACCGTCGGGCTCCAGGGCTCCCAGCGGCCGGCCGCGTAATTGGTAAACACGTATTCCTTGCCGCGATCCCAGTGGAACTCGGGCAGAGGCAGGGCCATATAGCTGTAGCGGCCCGAGGAACCCTTCAGCGTGATGGCCACGCTGCCGCTCCCATCGGTGAGCCCCATTTCCGTGTTATACTCGTCGCGCCCCGCATCCTTGCGGCCGGGAATCCAGGCCGTGTACGTGCTCAGCACCACGCGCGCCCGCGCCACGGGCACGCCAGCCTCGTCAACAACCCGCACCCGCACCTGGGCCTGATACTCCTCCTGCGAGAACGCGCTCCACGCAAACAGCACCCCGGCCACTATTAACAACGCGCTTTTCATCTTCTTATACTAACAGAATCCTTGTGTCCCGCGCAATCCCATGTGAGAATCAAATCCATGTCCCAGCCCAACCTGCTCTTCGTGTTTGGCGACCAATGGCGTGCCCAGGCCTTCGGGTATGCCGGCGACCCCAACGCGCGCACGCCGCGGATCGACGCCTTTTCCCGCGAGAGCGTCAACGTGCCCCGGGCCGTGAGCGGCTGCCCGGTCTGCACCCCCTACCGCGCCTCGCTGATGAGTGGCCGCTCGCCGCTCGCCGTCGGCATGTGCGTGAACGACCAGCGGCTCCACTCCGTGCCGGGCGGCTCCCTGGCCGATCACTTCAACGCCGCCGGGTACGACACCGGCTGGATCGGAAAGTGGCACATCCACGGCGATGGCCGCGCCCGCTTCGTCCCCCCCGGGCACCGGCTCGGCTTCCGCTACTGGCGCGGCTGCGAGTGCACGCACACCTACAACGACTCCCTTTATTACGGGGACAGCCCCGAGCCGAAACGCTGGACGGGCTACGATGCCGAGGCCCAGACCGACTGCGCGATCGACTACCTGAAGTCGCACGGCCGCTCTCGCCCGTTCGCCCTGTTCCTTTCCTGGGGCCCCCCGCACGACCCTTACCAGACGGCCCCGGAGCGGTTCCGGTCCCTGTTCAAGCCTGCGGAGATCCGGCTGCGGCCGAACGTGCCGGAAGCGATGGCGGAGGAGGCCCGTGAAAACCTGGCCGGCTACTATGCGCACGGGGCGGCGCTGGACGACTGTTTCGGCCGCCTGCTGGACACGCTCGCCCAAACCGGGCTGGACCAGGACACCCTGGTCATCTTCACCTCCGACCACGGCGACCTGTGCGGAAGCCAGGGCTTGTGGAACAAGCAGTGGCCCTACGACGAATCCATCCGGGTGCCCTTCCTCCTGCGCTGCCACGCCGGCCTTGGCGGTGAACCCCGGACGGTCGACCTGCTCCTGGATGCCCCGGACCTGATGCCCACCCTGCTCGGCCTGTGCGGCGCGGCGGCTCCCCCCGGCCTCGATGGCTGCGACTACTCCGACATCCTGCTGGGCCGGAAGCCGGCGGATCCGGCAACCGACGCCGTGCTTTCCTGCTATACGCCCTTCCACCAGATGACCCGCCAAAAAGGAGGCTGGGAGTACCGGGGCCTGCGCACGCTCCGCTACACCTATGTCATCAATCCGAGCGGCCCCTGGTATCTCTTCGACAACGAGGCTGATCCTTACCAGCTGCGCAATCTCGTCAACGCGCCCGAAGTCGCCGCCGTGCAGGCCGCCCTGGACCGCCGGCTCCGCGAGCGGCTGTCCCGCCTGCGCGATCCCTTTGAGCCCGGCCCCGCCCTGCTCGCCCGTTTCCATGTCCGCCTCAACGAGAGCGGCGACGTCTATTACGAGTAATTCGCCGCCGCCTTTACGCTTGCGCGACAGGGACGAATCAGGCATCCTCGATACAAATTTAAGAGGCAAAAACATGACGCGACTTGGCACCGGTTTTATCGACGTCCAGAACAACGGCTGGATGGGCGCGGACTTCACCTCGCCGGGCCTCACCCTGGCCCGCGTGCGCGAGGTCACGCTCGAGCTGCTCGAGCGCGGCACGCTCGCCTACTGCCCCACCGTCATCACGGGCGATCCCGCCATCTACCGGGAAAACCTGCGCATCCTGGCCGAGGCCATGAAGGACCCGGTGGCCGGCCCGCACATCCTCGGCATCCACCTCGAGGGCCCCTTCATCTCCACAGAGCCCGGTGCCGTGGGCGCGCACCCGAAGAACTTCGTCCAGCCGCCCGACGTCAACACCTTCCGGCAGTACCAGGAGTGGGCCGGCGGGAACATCCGCATCCTCACCCTCGCCCCCGAGCGGCCCGGCGCCGAAGCGCTCATCCGCTACGCCTCGTCGAGCGGGGTCGTCGTCTCCATCGGCCACCACCTGGCCTCCGATGCCGACATGGAAAAGGCCGTCCGGGCGGGCGCGAGCCTGTGCACCCACGTTGGAAACGGCTGCCCCAACCTGATCCACCGCCACGAGAACGCCCTCTGGTGGCAGCTGGCCGCCGACTCCGTCTCCGGCCTCTTCATCACCGACGGCCACCACCTGCCCGACGACCTGATCAAGGTCGCCCTGCGGGCCAAAACCCCCGGCCGGTTCATCGTCACCAGCGACGCCTCCTCGCTCGCCGGCATGCCCGCCGGCAGCTACACGATCTTCAACGGCCTGCCGGTCGTCGTGGACGAAACCGGGAAAATCTACTCCGAAAAAACCCAGAGCCTGGCCGGCTCCCACGCCACCCTGCTGGAGTGCATGAACCACCTAGCCGGCTTGAACCTGCTCGATGAAGCCGGGCTCCGGCAGGTGGGCTTCGACAATCCCGCACGCCTGCTGAAGCTCGACCCCAGGGACCTGTTGAAACTCAAAGGGCCGGAAGTCCGCTTCGAAAGCGGCCGGTTCAAACTCGCGTAGGAGCTCCCCCCATGCTGACCGGAAAAACGCCCACCCCCTTCCGCCACCTCGACCACATCGCCGACCTGTGCGTGGTGGGCGGCGGCATGGCCGGCCTCTGCGCCGCCGTCACCGCCGCCCGGCGCGGCGCCAAGGTCGTCCTCATGCAGGACCGGCCCGTCCTGGGCGGCAACTCGTCCAGCGAGTGCCGCATGCACGTGTGCGGCGCGGACCGCAGCGGCAGCCTTCCCCACCTGCGCGAAACGGGTCTGCTCGAGGAGATCCGCCTCGAAAACATGTTCCGCAATCCCCTGAAGAACTACTCCCTGTGGGACCTCGTGCTGCACGAGACCGCGCGGCGCGAGTCCAACCTGACCCTGCTGCTGAACTGCACCTGCGTGGACGCCGCCCTGAAGGGCTCCGCCATCGCCTCCGTGGAAGGCTGGCAGCTCACCACCCAGACCCGCCACACGGTCCGCGCCCGCTACTACGCCGACTGCTCCGGCGACAGCGTGCTGGCGCCGCTCAGCGGCGCGGCCTGGCGCATGGGACGCGAGGCCCGTTCCGAATTCGGGGAATCGATCGCGCCGGAAAAGAGCGACTCCAAGACGATGGGCATGACCTGCCTCTTCAAGGCCCGCCAGCACCCCGCGCCGCAAACGTTCGAGGCGCCCGCCGGGGCCCGGAAGTTCAAGACCTGCGACGACCTCCCCTACGGGGCCGAGGCCCACGGCTTCTGGGAGTTCGGCTACTGGTGGGTCGAGCTGGGCGGGGAGCAGGACGCGCTGCACGACACCGAGCTCCTGCGCGACGAGCTGCACAAGATCGTCTTCGGCCTCTGGGACCACGTGAAGAACAGCGGGGCCCACCCCGACTCGGCCAACTGGGCGCTCGACTGGGTCCAGTTCCTCCCCGCCAAGCGCGAAAGCCGGCGGTACGAGGGCGACCACATGCTCACGCAGCTGGATATCGAAGCGGGCGGCCCGTTCGACGACACCGTCGCCTTCGGCGGCTGGTCCATGGACGACCATCACCCGGCCGGTTTCGACGCCTGCAAGCTCGGCAAGAAAGCCACCATTTTTCACCCTGCCCCCGCCCCGTACGGGATCCCCTACCGCGCGCTATACTCGAAGAATGTGGACAACTTGTTCTTCGCGGGACGCAACATCAGCTGCACCCACGCGGCCATGAGCAGCACGCGCGTCATGGGCACCTGCGCCGTGCTCGGCCAGGCCGTCGGCACGGCCGCGGCGCTCGCCGCCTCCACCGGCCTCTCCCCGCGGGAGGTGGGCCAGTCCAAAATCAAGGAGCTTCAGAAGTGGCTGATGGAGGACGACTGCTTCCTGCCCGGCCTGAAGCGCGACTACGGGGCGCTCACCCGCAACGCCGCCCTGACGGCCTCGGCCGGCAATCCGGAGCCCGTGCGCGACGGCTTCACCCGCCAGCTCAGCGACGATCCG
>CAIKKV010000498.1 GCA_903828035.1 uncultured bacterium | reverse complement strand
GATAATAGAAAACGAATTGTGATTAAATTAGAATTAAGAAACCGGATACGCTCCAAGTATCCCCACGTGAAAACCCGGCTGCACAAAGTGGCTGATCATCATCCCTCATTGAGCCTTCCCCGATGGCAGATTCGCATCGAAGGCGCAAACCATGCCGATGAAATCCACCAAATTAACACGTGGGCGAAATCAGCGAATATTTTACCGCATCACGACGAGTTAACGGTAAACGAATAACACACTGTTCTCGAACGATTTATCATCTTCGAGAACCGATCGTAGCGGGCCCCCGGAACAAACATCTTGGGGGCTCTTTTTTTATCCACCCCCAACATTTCAAAAGCTTTACTCTCCCGCCATCATTTCCTAGAATCCATGCCGATGAAGATCACGACCGTTTTATCCAAGGCATTTTTCAGCATTTTATTTGCGTGCATCCAGAACATTCAAGCCGGCGAGCCGGCACCCGTTCGCCATCGTTTCGCCTGCACCGACTATTCGCAGGGCAAAGTGTTTCTCGTGTCCGCCGACGGCAGGGCTGAATGGGAGTTCTCGGCCCCGAACTGCAACGATCTCTGGGTGCTGTCCAACGGCAACCTGCTGTTCAACACCGGTCACGGGGTCAAAGAGGTCACTCCAGACAAAAAGGTGGTTTTTTCCTACGAATCAAAAAGCGAAATCTATGCCTGCCAGCGTCTGGCGGATGGAAACACGTTCATTGGTGAATGCAATAACGGACGCCTGATCGAGGTCGCGCCGGACGGCAAAATCGTGAGAGAACTCAGGCTATTGCCCGAAGGCCAGGATGGCGGGCATTCCTATATGCGCAACGCGCGCAAACTGGCTGGAGGCAATTATCTGGTAACCCATTATGGGGGCCAGAAAGTCGTCGAATACGACCCCCAGGGGAAAAGGGTCCTGGAGATCCCAGCCCCCGGCGGTCCGCACAGCGCCATCCGACTGCCCAACGGTCACACCCTCATTTCATGCGGCGACATGATCCAGGAAGGCAATCGCATGATCGAGGCGGACAAGGAGGGTAAAATTGTCTGGTCCTTGCGCCACGACGAACTGCCGGGCATCAGCCTGAAATTTCTGGCTGGATTCCAGAGGCTGCCCAACGGCAACACCATCATCTCCAACTGGCTCGGACACGGCCAGTTCGGCAAGGCGCCGCATTTGATCGAACTCACGCGGGAAAAGAAGGTCGTCTGGACATTCGCCGATCATCAAACGATGAAAACCATCTCCAGCATCCAACTCCTCGACGAACCATCCGATCCCCTCAAAGGCGGGGTATGGCATTAATCGCCGAAGCCTGAAAATCTGCCTGTTCCAGGGGATCAAGACTTACTGGCTGAGCCGTTTGAGAGGCGCTTCAAACAAAAGCGAGTGCGCTTCTTCCAGAATGGCGGGAATGCGGCCGGCAAAGGGGCTCTTGGACAATGTCTTTGCCATGTCGATGCCGGCGGTGCGGGCGGCATTTTCCCCCGGAAACCAGTGGTCCGCCTGTCCTAGGAGATTGTATCGCATCTTGCCCCATTCCACCAAATCCAGCGACTTCACGTGCATCCACAAACGCAGTATCTCCAGCAGATTAATCTGGCAAGGAACCTCGCTATGATACGGAAGCCCCTCGAACCAGGTTCGGCACCAATCGGGCCCTAAAACACGTTCCATTTCGGCGCGAAGCCGGTTTTCAATCGGGGCGATCGTTTCGTTGATGCGCTCGTAATGGGCGAGAGCTCGAATGTGCTCGTCGAAATCAGACGGCTTAGCCGCGCCGCAACTCAGCGTGTGGACTTCCGGCCTGGCCAGGCAGTAAAGATCGTTAAAAGCCATGGGGGACAAAGGAGCGCAGAGTTTTTCCATTTTTTCCGGGGGAGCGTACAGCTTGCCCCCTTTGTCGCTGGGACTGATGATAAACACGCCCATGTCGCGTTTGCCGGCCTCCCGGATGGCCGTCCAGTTCAAATCGTTCACGAAATACCAGTGCAGATTGACATAATCGAACTCGTCGCTTCGAACGGTCTCCAGAATGACATCCGTGTTGGCATGGGTCGAAAAACCCAAAAATCGGACCCGCCCTTCTTTCTGCAATTTTCGCGCCGCCGCAACGCAGCCGTTTTTCTTCAGTGCATAATGCAGCAGCTGCCAATTGTTAATCCCATGCAGCGATAACAAATCCACATGCTCCAGCTTGAGATACCGCATCGACTTTTCGAATGTC
>CAIKKV010000497.1 GCA_903828035.1 uncultured bacterium | reverse complement strand
TAGCGCCTGCACGAGCAGGTCCACCGAAACGGTGGGATCCCCCTGCTCCATCTTCGCCACCCGTGACTGACTCGTCTTGAGGGCGGCAGCCAGGGTGGCCTGCGTCAAATGCTTCTTGGCCCGCAACGCCCTCAAGCGGCGACCCCGGGCCAGTTTCATCTCGATGTACGCCATGTCCGGCCCGAATCGTTCGCTCGCAGCTCATGGCACCGTAGTCCGATTCCGGGCATAGGCCGGGAATGAGGCATGGACAGCGCGCCTCCCTCTTGCAGGGCGCGAAGAAGAAACCCAACCTCTCGCCGAGCCGCCCGCGATAGGGGCTGTATTATCGGGTCCTGCGCTACGAACCCGCGCGCTTCAACGCTTCAAAAGCGCGGCCAGGCCGGGAGCCGACTCCCTGACATACGGAAGCAGCTGCGCCGCCAGCGCGGGATCGGAGGCGATCCCGATCACCTGCAGGCCGGCGGCATGGGCGGAGCGGGCGCCGTTCAGCGAGTCCTCCACGGCCAGCGCCTCCGCCGGGTCCACGCCCAGGCGCCGCGCCGCCTCGCGATAGACCGCCGGATCGGGCTTGCTGGGCCCCACCTGCTCGGAACTCAGGCGCAGAACAAAATGCTCCTGCCAGCCCAGCCCCTCCAGGGCGGCGTCGATCAACGCCGCGGAGGAGGTGCTGACCAGCGCCAGCGGCCAGCGCGCCTTCCACTGGATCAAGAGCTCATTCGCGCCGGGCATGGGGATGACGTCCCGCCTGAACTCGGCCCGGATGGCCTCCTCCAGGGCGTGCACCAGCGTCTGCTCGTCGAGCGTGCTCCCGGGGAAATGACGCAGCACCGCCCGGACGCCGGAGGCGTTATCGAGCCCCAGCGTCTCCGCATAAACCGCCTCGGTCAAGGCCATCCCGTGCCGCGCGAAGGCGGCGCGGGTGGCGCGGAGCCAGGCCGCATCCGAATCGACCAGCGTGCCGTCCATGTCCAGGCACACCGCGCGCACCCTCGTCCAGTCCACGCTCACAGCGCCTCCGCCCGGACGGCTTCCACCGGCACGCGCGCCGGCATGCCCAGCACGGCCGCCCCGGGCCCGAGCCGGCGGCCGGTCCGGATGGCTTCATACACATACGCCTTGCCCTCGACCACCGCCTGCTCCAGCGGGCGGCCGCAGGCCAGCGAGGCCGCGATGGCGGCGCTGAGGGTGCAGCCCGTCCCGTGCGTGGAAAGCGGGTGGGGCACCTCGGGCGTGGAGAGGGCCGTCAGCCGCCCGCCGGCGCAGAGGAAATCCTCGCCGCGCCGGCCCTCCTCCGCGTGTCCCCCTTTTAGCAACACGGCGCACGCGAGCAGGCCGGCCAGCTCGCGCGCGGCCTCCATGGCCCCCCGGCGGCCGGAAACGGGGCGGCCCAGCAGCACCCCGGCCTCGGGCAGGTTGGGCGTCAGCAGCGTGGCCAGCGGCGCCAGGCGGCGCCGCAGCGTCTCCACGGCCGCCTCTTCCAGCAGCCGGGCCCCGCTGGTGGCCACCATCACCGGGTCCACCACCGTGGGAATGTGCGGATAGCGCGCCAGGCGGCCGGCGGCGGCCTCGATCAGGGAAACCGTGGCCAGCATCCCGGTCTTCACGGCCCCCACCGCGTAGCAGTCGAAAATGGCATCCAGCTGCTTTTCGAGAAAGGCGGCGTCCGCCAGCCAGACCCCGGCCACCCCCCTCGGATTCTGGGCGGTCAGCGCGGCGATCGCCGTGCAGCCGTGCACGCCGAAGCCGTGGAAGGCCCTCAAATCCGCCTGGATGCCGGCATTCCCGCCGCTATCGCTCCCGGCAATGGTCAGGGCGACGGGCTGGGCGGTGGAACGGGAGGATTCGAGAGTCATGGCGCTGCTTTCCGGGGAGGGCGAGGTTCCACCCGAGCCACGCCAGGCCGGGGTGTGGCCCGGCCCCCCCGGTGATAGGCCAGGTAGACCAGCAGCGGGCCGCCTTTGAAGCCGAGGCTAAACTCGCGCCCCGTGGCGCTGTTCAAGGTGGCCTGCCACCAGCGGGAAAGCCTGAGCGACCGCAGCGGATATGCCAGCCCGCGGGAGGTCACCGCCGTGGCCGGGTCCAGCGAGAAAATGGAGATGGCCTGCCCCGGCCGGCAGGCGAGGCGCCCGGATTTCAACACCGGCACAAACTCGCCGTGATCGGTCAGCATCCGGACCGACGCCTCCCGGGCGAAATCGGCCAGCAGGGAAATGTTTCCCAGGGCATGATCTTCCCGCAGCCCCGTGGCGCCCAGAAAGAGGATTTCGCGCCAGCCCTGCCTCAGGCAATAGCGGAACGCCTTGCTCAGGTCGTTGTCGTCCTGGCCGGAGTCGCGGACGACCCGGCCCGCCTGGGCCCGCCTCTCGGAAGCGGGAAGGCTGTCCAGGTCGCCCACGATGGCGGCCGCCTCCAGCCCGGCTTTCCGCAATTTCACCGCCGCCCCGTCGCAGCACACAATGCGGGCGGCGCGGCGGAGGGCGGCGAGCGCCCTGGCGCTCGAGGGAAAATCCCCGTTCGCCAGAATCACGGTGGGCAGGCTCATAGACTCGCTCCTTCAAAAAAAAGCGCCGGCGGAACGTTTAAGCTCCGCCGGCGCGAGGAATCTCGTCTTGTCAGGTCCGCAGCCCGATTAAGCCTTGGGCGGCTGCGCCTTCGCCTCGGCGTCCTTCTCGCGCATGGCCTCGCGGCGGCTGAGCTTGATGCGGCCGCGGTCATCCACGCCGATGCACTTGACCCACATCTGGTCGCCCATCTTGCAGACGTCTTCCACGACGTTCACGCGGAAGTCCGCCAGCTCGCTGATGTGCACCAGCCCGTCGGTGCCGGGGAAGATCTCCACGAAGCAGCCGAACGGCTTGATGCCGGTGACCGTGCCGTTGTAGATCTGGCCTTCCTGCGCCTCGGCGGTCAGCATGCTGACTTCGCGCATGGCCATCTCCATGCCCGCGCCATCGGTGCTGAAGATCTTGACGGTGCCGTCGTCGGTGATGTCGATCTGCGTGCCGGTGATCTCGGTGATGCGGCGGATGTTCTTGCCGCCGGGGCCGATCAGGGCGCCGATCTTGTCGACCGGGATCATGACCGTGTGGATCCGGGGGGCGTGGACCGACAGCTCCGGCCGGGGCGTCTCGATGACGGTGGCCATGAAGTCGAGAATCTGCCCGCGGGCCTTCTTGGCCTTGCGGAACGCGTCCTCCACCAGGTTCCAGGCCAGGCCGCTGATCTTGAGGTCCACCTGGAAGCCGGTGATGCCGTCGCGCGAGCCGGCGACCTTGAAGTCCAAATCGCCGCAGTGATCTTCGGTGCCCAGGATGTCCACCACGGTCTCGGACTTGGCGGGGGACGAGAAGAGGCCGATGGAGATGCCGGCCACGGGCTTCTTGATCGGGACGCCGGCGTCCATCAGGGCCAGCGTGCCCACGCAGATGCTGGCCATGGAGCTGGATCCGTTGGACCCCATGATTTCAGAGACCACGCGGACCGTGTAGGGATAATCCTTCGGAATCACGCGCTCCAGGCTGCGCTCCGCGAGGGCGCCGTGCCCGATCTCGCGACGGCCCGTGGCCCCGAACCGGCCGGTCTCGCCGACGGAATAGGGCGGGAAGTTGTAGTGCAGCATGAAGCTTTTCTTGGTGGCGCCGCCCGTGATGGCGTCCATGTCCTGGGCGTCCGAGCCGGTGCCCAGCGTGACCGTGCCGAGCGCCTGGGTTTCCCCGCGGTTGAACACGGCCGAGCCATGCACGCGCGGAAGCAGCGAGGTCTGCGCGTACAGGGGGCGCAGGTCGTCGGCGCCGCGGCCGTCCGGGCGCTTTCCCTTCTCCAGGAAATTGCGGCGCACGGTTTCGATCTCGAGCTGATCGAACGCGGACCGGAACTCTTCGGAGGTCATCTCGGGCTTCTTCTCGAGGAGCTTGGCCTTGAGCTCCGCCTTGAGCGCCGACACCGCGCTCTGGCGGTCCTGCTTGCCGGGGATCAGCAGCACGTCGGCGAGCTTGGCGCCGGCCAGCTCGCGGGCCGCATCCAGCATCGGCGAGGCGGCCGGGGCCGTCTCCACCTTCTTGTCCGGAAGCCCCATGGCCCGGCGCAGCGCCAGCTGGGCGTCCACCAGCTTCGTGCAGGCCTCCTGCGCGAAGCGCATGGCGGCCACGAGATCGGCCTCCTGCACTTCGTCGCCTGCGCCTTCGATCATGATCGGCAGCTCCCGCGACCCGGCATAAACCAGGTCCAGGTCGCTGGCGGCCTGCTCCTTCTGGGTGGGATTGATGATGAAGCGGCCTTCCACGCGGCCCACGCGCACGCCGGCGAGAGGCCCCGCGAAGGGGATGTCGGAAAGGGTCAGCGCGGCGCTGGCGGCGGTGATGCTCAGCACGTCGGACTCATTCACCCCGTCGGCGGAGAGGAGCGTGTTGACGATCTGAACCTCGTTGCGGAGCCCCTCGGGGAACAGGGGGCGGAGCGGCCGGTCCGTGAAGCGCGCGGTCAGGATTTCCTTTTCCGACGGGCGGGATTCCCGCTTGAAGAAGCCGCCCGGATATTTTCCGGAGGCGTAGAACTTCTCGCGATATTCCACCTGGAGCGGGAAATAGTCGATGCCTTCGCGGACGGACGAGGCCATCGTGGCGGCTGAAAAGACGACGGTCTCACCCAGCGTGAGGGTGACGGCCCCGCCGGCCTGCCGGGCCAGGAGTCCGGATTCCAGCGTGAGGGTTTTGTCACCAATGGTGACTTGGACGGTTTTCGTATCCTTCATGTCCTACCTTTTTTCTTCTTTTTTATAAAGGGGGTGAAGGCGCCGATCCGCCGGTATATAGCCGTACAGGAGCAGGACCAGTGCCTATCGCAGTTTTTCCAGAATCCCGCAGTCGCCCTACCGGCGGATGCTCAGACGCTTGATCAGCGCCTGATAACGCTCGTCGTCCCTGCTCTTGAGATAATTGAGCAGGCGGCGGCGGGCGCTCACCATTTTGATGAGGCCGTAACGGGAGCTGTGATCCTTGCGATGGCCTTTGAGGTGCTCTGTGAGGCTTTCAATGCGCTTGGTCAACAGGGCAACCTGCACTTCGGAAGAACCCGTATCCTTGTCGTGCAGCTGGTAATCCTGCTTGACGGTCGCTTTTTGTGCCTTATCCATGAACCAACCTACCTCTTGCCTTAATCACCGTTTATGTTTTGGGCCGCCACTATAGCGAACCCGCACGCCTTTTGTAAAGCATTCTTCACAAGCTTTTTTCGAGGCGCCTCCCGAGAGCTTCCGCCGGGCCTCGGCAATGTCCCGCCGGACCTGCTCCGCCATCATCGCAAGCTCACGCCGGGATTTGCGGACCTGTTCGGCCAATAAACTGCTTAACAACGAAACGGAAAAACAGCCAAGCGAGATCATGAGAATCTTGACAATAACGCTGCGCCACTGCTCCCCCATGGCGGAATCGGTGCCGGCCATGATCAGCGGTTTTAACATGCCGTAATATTCAAGATCGACCATAATGCCATACTGAATACTGCACAGGGACGCCATGATGAGACTCCCCTTGCGGTAAATCAGCATACTGGAATAGATCATCACAACCAGGTATAAAAAGGAAAAAATACTGTTAAACCCACCGGTAAGATAGATAATCAAGGAGACGATGATCGTATCGCCGCTCACCTGAAAGCAAGCAAATACTTCAAATTGATTGAG
>CAIKKV010000496.1 GCA_903828035.1 uncultured bacterium | reverse complement strand
GCGCTGGTGGATCTGCTCGAAACGGCGGCCGGCGCCGCGGGAACGAACCGGACCGTGCGATACACGATCCGCCCGGCAGCCGGCCCTTGACACTGGCAGGGGGCACTGGCACAATCCGACCCAATTGGGAGACAGCATGAAAACAATGGCGATGGTTCTGCTTGTGGCCGGGTTTGCCAGTTCCCTCCGGGCGGCGGATCTGGCCGGCTCGTTCACCTGGGTCGGCACCGCGGAGGAGCGGGCGGCCGTGGAGAAGGCCGTGGCCCTTTCGGCCGACAGCGCCAACATGCTGATCCGGCCCGTCGTGCGTAAGAAGCTGACGGCCTCCACCCATCCCTACACCAACATCACGCTCTCGGTTTCCAACGACAGCGTCCGCTTCAACCGGGATTTCAGCAACCGCCCGATCAACGGCAAGCTCGCCGCCCCGCCCCTGGCCTGGGAACGCGACGACGGCAAGGTGTTCCAGGTGTCCTACACCCGGGAGGGCGACACGCTGCGGCAAACGTTCACCGACGCCGATGGAACGCGGGTGAACGTCTTTGCCGTGACGCCGGACGGCGCGCAGCTGACCATGAGCGTGACGATCATGGCCGGAGTCCTCAAAACACCGGTTTCCTACACCCTGTCCTACCGGAAGACACAGGGCCTATGAAGCCACATCAGATGCTCCGCCTGGCCCGGCTGACCCGCCCCGCCTTCCGCTGGCGCACGCCGATCGCCTATCCGCTGCTCAAGGCGCTGGTGCGCCTGCTCTGTCCGCCCGCCAAGCCCGGCTCCGGGCAGCACCTGGTGGCTCCCTTCGAGGGCGGCCTCATCCATGTCGATACGGGCTCGTCGATCGAGTACCACATCCTGTTCCGGGGGTGCCATGAGCCGGCGATCGTGGACCTGATCCTCGCGCTCGTCCGGCCGGGCGATACCTGCCTGGACGTGGGCGCCAACGTGGGCGCGCTCAGCCTCGTGATGGCCCGCGCGGCCGGGCCCGCCGGCCGCGTCATTTCCGTGGAGCCGCATCCGGCCATCTGCGGGCGGCTGCTCGACAATGTGGCGCTCAACCGGCTTGACCAGGTGACGGTGGTTCAGGCGGCGGTGTCGGACCGGGACGGCACCGCGGACTTTTTCGGCTTCGACGAGCAGGCGTTCCATAAGGGCATTTCCAGCCTCCTTCCGGATCACGAGGCCTGCCGCAAGATGACGGTGCGCACGTTTTCGGGGCCGTCGCTGCTGGCGAAGCTGCAGGTGGAGCGGTGCGCCTTCTTGAAGATCGACGTGGAGGGCGTGGAGAGCGTGGTGCTGGAGCAGTTCTCCGCCCTCATTGAGCGGTGCCGCCCGGTCATCATCTGCGAATACCGCAAAGCGCACTGGACCAAGTTCGGGCATGACTTCAAAACGGTGAGCGGGCGCCTTCGCGGCCTGCGCTACAATCTGTATGTCATCCACAACCGGGTTTTGCAGCCGCTTGCGGACGAAGCGCCCGACAGCTGCGAAATCCTGGCCGTCCCGGCCGGAAAAACGATGGAGTCCTGAGCATGCGCCGCCCCGTTTCGAAGGCCGCCCTGGCCGCCTGTCTGCTTTCATGCGCCGGCGGGGCCCTGTCCCTTCAGGCCGCGTTCCCCGCCACGAACTTCACGGCCACCCCGCTTCCACCGATCGAGGCCTGGGGCGACTCCGCCAAGGTCGACGAGCCCCTGGGCCCCACGTACTCCATCGGCTTCACGCCCTGGCATGCGGGCCACAATCCCGACACCATCCGCCAGTTCCAGGCCTTTGTCCAAAGCAACCGTCTCGACGTGGGCCCGTCCCTGCCTGTTCCCAAATCCGTTGTGCAGATCCTGGCCGATCCCGAGCGGCTTCCCGACTCCGCCCTTCCCAACTGGGGCTGGAAAAAGGACGGCGCGTTCCTCACCGGGCTCAACGCCGACGACGGCCCCTCCTTCCAGGCGCCGCTCCAGGTTCCGAGGGCCGGCCTCTACCGGCTGGCTATCCGCTATGAGGGGTGGACCAATCTCACCGGCGGCACCCGCCTCCAGCTTTACCGCAAGGGGCAGGAGGGGGAGGGGCCCCTGGTGAACGAGGAGTTCTACCACCAGCCCGCGCCCTCCAACGGCATGAACTGGCACAGCCTCATGGTGCCCCTGCCGGCAGGCGACTATGTCGCGACCTTCAGTCACGTGATCCGCCAGTGGCAGGCGCCGAAAACCATCGGGTATGCGAACCGCAAGATCGACTGCCTCTACCTGACCGACGCCTGGTCCGCCCCGCTGCCCGATGCGGCGGGCCTCGATCAGCTCCGCAAGACCGGGCGGAACGCCGGCATTCAATGGACCCGCGAGACCCTGCTCAGCGAGAACGTGAAGGCGGGGTGGGCGGCCTCCACGCTGCGCCCCCCCGACTGGGAGGAGGCGCGGACGAATCCCCGGCTCTTCCAGGCGGGCTACCGGTTCTGGCGAAGCGAGCTAGACCGCCTGGCCGCCGACGAGAAGTCCGATTCGTACGATTACCGGGATCCGCACCGGCAGGTGATTTTCGACGACGTCTGGAACCTGCTGGGCAATCCCTGGCGGGTCCGGCAGCAGGCGCGCGAGCTGGGCTCGGACGTCCGCTCCGACACCAAGCCGTTCATGCATTATTTCGTCAGCGCCTCGCGCCTTTCTGAAAAAACAGGCGGCAAGCAGTGCGACTGGTGGAATGACGCCGACAAGCTTCTCAGCGGCACCTACTACAACTTCCAGGGCGAGGCGATCTACAAGGAAGACGTGGAGCCGGGCCACACCTATCAGTTCTGGGTCCAGTTCCGGGATATCGGCTTCTATGAGCCCTGGCAGATCGGGGCGGGCTGGCAGGGGAACCCCACCAACGAGTTTCACTGGAAGCGCGACAAGCGCAACTACCCGGCGGATATCGACGCCCAGCGGGCGTGGGTGAAAATAGGGACAATCGACGTGCCGGCGAACGCCACCAACCGGACGATCCGGTGGCACATCGCCAACCTGCCCTGGCCGAACCTGCAGGCGGTCAGCTACCGGTGGATCTATAATTTCCACCTCACCTCCGATCCCGACTACGTCCCCCGCGGCCGGGTCATGCCGCCCCAGTCGGCGCAGCAGTATGCTGGCCGGGCCCGGGGGCTTGGCGCGACGGAGAAGGATGCGTTCCTCTGCCAGTTCGTCGACCCGTTCCCCCTGTCGCAAACGTGGTGGCCGGGGGCTCAGGCGGAGGCGCCCTCCAATTCCTTGGTCATGGCCTCCGAGGCCTGGCAGTCGGCCCAGATCGGCTTCCGGTCCGTCGCGGACGAGCCGGTGGCCGTCACCGTGGCGGGCGGCCGCCTGGAGGGCGAGGGAGGCTCCTATCCCAACGCGATTTCCTGGCGCACCGTGGCCTATGCGCCGTACGGGGCGACCCGCGCCCAGTGGACCGGCTGGAGCCTGCTGCGCCGGCCCACTTTCAGCGTGCCGCCGGCGAATGTGGCCGCCCTGTGGGTGACGGTGAGCTCCAGGGGCATGAAGCCCGGCGCGTACAAGGGGTCGCTGACCTTTTCGGCGGTCGGGCGCAATACGGGCAAGGCCTATGCCGCCCGGACCGCGCTTTTCAATGTGCGCGTCTCGCCGGTGCGGATCCAGCCCCGGGAGCCCACGCTCGTGCATGGCTACACCATGCCGCCGGAAGGCGAGCCTTACCTCAGGGATTACCAGGAGCACGGGTTCAAGGTGTGGTGCGGCAATCCGATTTCGAAAACCGAAATGACCGCGCGCGGCATGCGGCTTCAGCAGATCCGGGCCCGCGCCTCCAATGGCAATTACAAGCCCCTGGTGGAGAGCGTCAAGGCCCTGGGGTTGCAGTCGAACGACTATTACATGATTGTCTGGGACGAGCCGTCCGG
>CAIKKV010000495.1 GCA_903828035.1 uncultured bacterium | reverse complement strand
GTCGCAACCCCGCGGCCACGATGACGCTTGAGTTTGTCAGGGATTGCATCCAGAACGACGGCCCGTTCAACCTCTCACCCGTTCTTGAAAATGCCCGTCGCGACGGACTCTTCGTCGAGAAGATCCTGAACGACTCGGGAACCAAATCGTGAAACGAGTGCTTTTCATCGGCACGGTCTCGGTCCGCGACTCCCGCGGCCTTTACGCCTGCGAAGCCGATTCTGAAACGGGCGCCTTGACGCCGCTGGCTGAACCGTTGCTTCCCTCGCCTGTCATCAACCCGACGTATATTGCCTGCCAGGGCGACTGGGTGTACACCGTGTGCGAAATGGGCAACGACACACCGCCCCGGCGCGGAGGCATAGCCGCTTTCCGGAGGAACGGCCGCGGCGGGGCCCTGGAGCACCGCTGCTCCCTGCCCTGCGGCATGGGATCGCCCTGTCACGTGTCGGTGTTCGACGGAGGACGCCGGTTGGCCGTGTCGCAGTACAAGACCGGCGAACTGTACATCATCGCCCTTGCGCCGGACGGACTTCCCGTGGCCGTTGAAAATGTCTTCCGGATCGAAGGGCATGGGCCCATGGCCTCGCGGCAGGAAGGGCCCCATGTTCATTCGGCAATTCCGACGCCGGATGGACAGACGCTGTTTTCAGCCGATCTGGGAGCGGATCTGATTTATCGCTACCGGATAGAGCGGGAGAGCGTGAATCCCATCGAGCCGCTTTCCTGCCCGTCCGGCTCAGGCCCGCGGCATATGGTCTTTTCGGCAGACGGCGCGCTTCTTTGGGTCATCGGGGAACTGGATTCCACCGTGATCGGGTTTCGGAAAGAAGGAGCGGAATACCGTCTCTTTGGTCACTGGCCCTTGCTGCCGCCCGACTTCAAGGGCGAAAGCTGGGCGGCGGAAATCCGGTTGCATCCCGGCGGCCGATGGCTGTATGCGACGAATCGCGGCCTGGATGACATGGTGGCGCTGGCCCTGCAGCCGGATGGGTCCCCGACCCTCATCGGCCGTGCGCGCACGGCAGCCTGGCCGCGCGGCATGATTGTGTCCCCGGACGGCCGATTCCTTTACGCCGCGGGGCAGCACGCGGACAGGATCGACTGCTTTGCCATAAACCCCCAGACCGGGGGCCTGGAAAAGCGGAGCGGCCTGACGGGCATCCCCTCGCCCGTGGGCTTCGCGTTCGCCGATTGATCACCGGGCCGCGTCAATGCACTCCCGAACGATCCGGACAGCCCGCCCGGCGCGGCCCAGATCCCCTTTAAGGGTATAGATATCCCTGAATATAAACTCGAGCGGGCAACCGCGGGCGGCGCTCAACGTTTTCAGGATATGCTCGCGGAACGCGCTCTCATCGAATCCGCCGATCCCGATGAAGTTGGGACTGGGCTTTCGCGAGTAGATAATCGAACCGCCGCGCAGGTAGTCGCCCATGGCCTGCTCGTTGCACCAGGCGGAAATGGAAACCTTGCGCAGGTTCGGGAGTCGCGAAATACAGCTTTCCCAGAGATCGTGCACCGGCTCACAGCATCCATAATACGTCAGGCCGAAGCGCGCGGCGACCGCGGCATAGGCGGGATAGACCATCTCTTCGAACATGGACGGGGAAACGCAGATGGTTTCCTGCGAGTTCACGTTGCCCCACAGGTCGCTCATCCGAACCGGGGATCCGGATCCGGGCCGGGGCAGATCGCGCGTGAAGCCGTAGCTGCCGGACCCGACATAATCATTTCCGTTGTTTAATGTCAGCAGCCCTTCCGCCTCCTGCCAATCCAGGTAAGCCAGAAGCTCGTCGCGAATCCGGTCGTACATGCGCCGGATGCCGTCCGGATGATCCGCCATGGCCATCATGACGGCCTCGTCCCCCATCAGCATGATCGCGTAGCGCGACGGGCCCAGAACCCATCGAAGCGACTGGTTTTGAACAGTCACCGGCAGGATGTCGCCGATCAAGTCCTCCGCCAGCCTGGCCCTGGCCCGGGTGGCGTCGCGGTCGACACGGAACGAGGAGCGCGGAAGGGCCGGAAGATCGCGGTCGAGATCGGAAACCGGATGACGGGCTTGCGCATAGCCCAGGGAGCGGCCGTTCGCATCCTTGGCCGTGTTGACCGTAAAATCCATATTGAAGGGGCGGAACTCGATGC
>CAIKKV010000494.1 GCA_903828035.1 uncultured bacterium | reverse complement strand
TGCAGAACAAGCAGACCGGGATGGCCATCGATCCCGACATTCTCCGGCGCATGGCCGAAATGATCCAGGAAGTCCACCAGCGGGGCACGCAGATCGCCATCGTCATCGGCGGCGGCAACATTTTCCGCGGCAGCGCCGGCGAGCTCCGCGGCATCGACCGCAACACCGGCGATTACATGGGCATGCTCGGCACCATCATCAACGCCCTGGCCCTCCAGGACGCCCTCGAGAAGCTCGGCGTCGACACCCGGGTCCAGACCTCCATCGAGATGAAGCAGGTCGCCGAGCTGTTCATCCGCCGCCGCGCCGTCCGCCACCTCGAAAAGGGCCGCGTGGTCATCTTCGGCGGCGGCACCGGCAATCCCTATTTCACCACCGACACCACCGCCGCCCTCCGCGCCAGCGAAATCGGCGCTGAGGTCCTCCTCAAGGCCACCAAGGTCGCCGGCGTCTACGACTCCGATCCCGCCAAGGATCCCAACGCCAAGCTCTACACCCGCATCACCTACATCGAAGCCCTCACCAGCCAGCTGCGGGTCATGGACGCCGCCGCCTTCTCGCTCTGCATGGAAAACCACATCCCGATCGTCGTATTCAGCCTGTTCCAGGACAACACGCTGAGCCGGATTCTCAACGGAGAAGCCGCCGGCACGCTGGTCTCGGATTAACCGCCCAGGAGAACCCCATGGAATCCGTCGACGAAATCCTGCTCGAAGCCGATGACAAGATGGCGAAATCCCTCGCCATGCTGCATGAGCAGTTCAGCGGCATGCGCACCGGCAAAGCCTCGCCCCACATGGTCGAAAACGTCAGCGTCATCTACTACGGGGCCCCCACCCGCCTGCGCGAGCTGGCCAACATCTCGACCCCCGAGCCCCGGCTGATCGTCATCAACCCCTACGACAAGAACGCCCGCGACGCGGTCGTCAAGGCCATCCACGCCGCCAACCTCGGCTTCACGCCCATGGACGACGGCCGCGTGATCCGCATTCCCATCCCCGAGCTGAGCGAGGAGCGCCGCAAGGAGATGATCAAGGTCATGAAGCGGATGGCCGAAGAGGCCCGCGTCTCGGTCCGCAATGTGCGGCGCGACATGAACGAGGCCACCAAGAAGCTCCAGAAGGACGGCGGCTGCACCGAGGATGAGCGCGACAAGGGGCTGCATGACATCCAGGCCGGCACCGACGATTACATCGGCAAAATCGACTCCATGGTGACCGCCAAGGAAACGGAGCTCATGCAGGTCTAGCGTTTTGCTTGACCCCCTGCCTGCCGCAAGGGTAAGGTATGGATTGAACCTATTCCAGCCGGGAGAAGACGATGGACGGCGAGAACGAGAAGACCGACAAACCCGAAGCCAATATCCCGCCCAAGCTCGATTTGAAGCAGGCCGTTTCCGCCTCCTCGCAGCCGAAAAAGGCCACCACGCGCATCGACATGGCCTCCGCCGCCATGATTCCCGAGGAAAAGTCCAAGACCACGCGCATCAACCTCGGCGCGTTCACAACCGACACCGGCGCCCCGAAGACCATCAAGATCCAGCGCCCCTCCGAAGCGGCCACCATCAAGCTCAACCGCCCCGGCACCCCGCCGGCCGCGACGCCCGCCGCCCCGCCCCCCTCCCAG
>CAIKKV010000493.1 GCA_903828035.1 uncultured bacterium | reverse complement strand
GGCACATTGGCCACGGTCCCCTCCAGGATCTTGAGAAGCGCCTGCTGAACGCCCTCGCCGGAGACATCGCGCGTGATCGACACGTTCTCCGTGCGGCGGGCGATCTTGTCGATCTCATCGACATACACGATGCCGCGCTCGGCCTTCTTGACGTCGCCGTTGGCCGCCTGGATGAGGCGCAGCAGGATGTTCTCCACATCCTCGCCCACATAGCCGGCCTCGGTCAGCGTGGTGGCGTCTGAGATGCTGAAAGGCACATCGAGGCAGCGGGCCAGCGTGCGGGCCAGAAGCGTTTTTCCGCTCCCGGTGGGGCCGATCATGAGAATGTTGCTTTTCTCGATCTCCACGCCGGCGTAGGGGTCGTCCTTGGCGAAGAACGCCTCCTGGTGCAGGCGCTTGTAGTGGTTGTGCACGGCCACGGACAGCACCCGCTTGGCGTAGTCCTGCCCCACCACGTATTGATCCAGGAACTCCTTGATCTCGTGGGGCTTGGGAACCTTGAGGGCGGCATCCGGGGATGCGACCGCCTCGGGAGCGGGCTTCTCCTCCACCTGGAGGATCTCGTTGCACAATCCCACGCACTTGTCGCAGATGAATACCCCGGGTCCCGCAATCAGCTTGCCCGCCTCCCGCCGCGGCCGGGAGCAGAACGAGCACTTCGCGCCATTATCTTCCTTGGCCATAACCGTCCATTACTTCTTGGCGACCGTCTTGCGACTGGCCACCACTTCGTCCACGAGGCCGTATTTTTTGGCCTCATCCGCGGACATGAAATTATCCCGGTCCGTATCCTTCTCGATCGTCTCAACGGGCTTGCCGGTGTGATTGGACAAGATCAGGTTGAGCCGCTCGCGCAGGCGCAGGATTTCGCGGGCCTGGATGCTGACATCCGAAGCCTGCCCCTGCGCCCCGCCCCAGGGCTGGTGGATCATGATCCGCGCGTTGGGCAGCGCGTAGCGCTTGCCGGCGGCGCCGGCGGCCAGCAGCAGCGCGCCCATGCTCGCCGCCTGCCCCACGCAATAGGTGGCCACATCGCACTTCAGGAACTGGATCGTATCGTAGATGCCCAGGCCTGCGGTCACCGATCCGCCGGGCGAATTGATGTACAGGCTGATGTCCTTCTCGGCGTCTTCGCTCTGCAGGAACAGCATCTGGGCGATGATCAGGTTGCTGATATCGTCATCGATGGCGGAGCCCACAAAGATAATCCGGTCCTTGAGCAGGCGCGAATAGATGTCGTAAGCCCGCTCCCCGCGGCCCGTC
Organism: uncultured bacterium; assembly: GCA_903828035.1. The sequence goes on along the minus strand of CAIKKV010000493.1, from coordinate 1,030 downwards.
TGCTCGACGACCATGGGGATCAGGATCTGATTCTTCGTATTCATGAATCCTCCGGATTCTATTTATGCGGCCGTCACGACCGCGTGCTTGACCACAAACTCCAGCGCCTTTTCGTTGCGCAGGTCGTGCCAGAGGTTGTCCATGCGGCCATCCTTCTGGAGCTCCTCGCGCAGCTTTTCGGGCGCCTGGCGCCGCCGCGACGCCAACGTGGCGATGTGGGCGTTCAGGTCGGCTTCGGGAACCTCGATCTTCTCCGCCTCGGCGATGCGCTCCAGAATGTACGAGAGCTTGACGCGCTCCTCCGAGGACCGCGCGGCCGCGTTCATGATGCCTTCGCGCTGCTCCTTGATCACGTCGCTCGAGACGCCGCGCATCGTGTTTTCACGCACGATGTTCATGACGATCTGCTGGGCTTCGCCCTGGACCTGCGTCTGGGGCAGCTCCTCGATCTTCGCCTGCTCCATCAGGTAGCGGGCCGCGACGTCCAGGCGGCGGGCGTCCTCGTTCCGCTGCGCCGCGCGCTGCAGGTTCTCGCGGATGCGGGCCTTGAACTCCTCGAGGTTCGCGGCGCCGGCCATCTTGAAGAACTCTTCGTCCATCTCGGGCAGCGACTTTTCGCGGATTTCCTTGACGGTCACCGTGTAAAGCGCGCTCAGCCCGGCGATTTCCTTGACGTGGTAATCGGCCGGGAACGCGACGGGGATTTCCTTGGTCGCGCCGGCCTCCATGCCGGTCACGGCCTGGACCACGCCGGGCAGGAAATCGGCATCGCCGGCCTCATCGGTGCGGAGCCAGAAATCAGTCCCCTTCCCCAGCCCCGTGGCGGCGGGGGCCTGCTCCTCGACGGGCTTGTCGCCGCAGCGGCCGGCGTAGTCGATCTTGACGATGTCGCCCGCCTTGACGGGCCGGTCCTTGACCTCGTTGAACCGGGCCATGCGGTCGCGGTACTGGGTGATCGACTCCTCGAGCTGGGCGTCCGTCACCTCGGTTTTCTCCGCCGGGATCGGAATGCCGGTGTAGACAGGCAGAT
>CAIKKV010000492.1 GCA_903828035.1 uncultured bacterium | reverse complement strand
GGCCTTGGCCACGGCTTTATCCAGGGCCAGCTCGAGCGCGGGGGTGTCGTTGCCGGTCACGCTGCGGCCAAAGGCGCGGCAGACGGCGGGAACCAGGTTGGCGTCTTCGGGGCGGCCGGGAAACCCTTCGACAAGGTTGATCACGAGGCGCGCGGGATAGGTGATCAGGAGGGCCGGCAGATCGGAAAGCGCCTTGAGCCCCGCCTTGACAAAAGGCATCTGGAGGTGCTCAAGGGCGGATTCCACCGCCGCCACTTCGTCCAGAATGCCGCGTTCGCTCTCCGCGTCCGTTTGGGGGGCATTGTAGACCAGCAGAACCGACTCGCCGACTCTCTTCATGTCCCCCGGATCGGGTTAGGCGTCCGGCAGGGGCTTGCGGCCCTGCATGCGGGCCCGGCGGGTCAGCCGCTCGCTGCCCGAGGGCACGAGAGCCGAAACCCGTCCGTTGGCCACCTGCCACACCCCGCGGGCGGCTCCGCAATCCGAGACCGGAGCGGCCTCGGCTTCGGTTCGATACTGGGGCTCCGGGTAGCTCATCATCATTCCCTCGAAGTTCCGAAGCACGGTGTGCGTCGGGCTGGTCGAGACAATGTAATTGGGAAGCAGGGGCACCTTGCCTCCCCCGTGGGGGGTGTCCACCACGAAGGTCGGAATGGCCAGCCCGCTCACGCGGCCGCGCAGGTACTCCATGATCTCCAGCCCCTTCGTCAGCGGCGTGCGGAAGTGCTCCACGCCCCGGACCAGGTCGCACTGGAACAGGTAATACGGCTTCACCCGCGACCGCAGCAGGCCGCGGCACAGTTGCGCCATCAGCTCCGGATCGTCGTTCACGCCGCGCAGCAGCACGGTCTGGTTCCCCATCGGGATGCCGGCGTCCACCAGGGCGCCGCAGGCGGCGATGGCTTCGGGGGTCAGCTCCTGGGGGTGGTTGAAATGCGTGTTGATCCAGATGGGCTGGTATTTCTTCAGCATGGTCGTCAGCTCGGAGGTAATGCGCATCGGCAGCACCACGGGCGTGCGGGTGCCGATCCGGATCAGCTCCACGCTGGGCACGCTGCGGATGGCCTCGAGCAGGCGCTCCAGGACCGGGGTGTCCATCGTCAGCGGATCGCCGCCGGAGATGATGACATCCTTGATCTCGGGGTGCTGCGCCAGGTAATCGTGCACCTGCCGGGTGCGGCAGGCGGAAATGGTGACTTCGCGCGTGCCGGCCACCCGCTTGCGGGTGCAGTGGCGGCAGTACATGGAGCACATGGTGGTGGCCATGACCAGGGCGCGGTCGCGGTAGCGGTGGATCAGGCCGGGCACCGGCATGTCGCTCTCTTCCTCAAGCGGGTCGGACTTGAGGAAAGGCGGATCCATCAGCTCCTGGGCCTGGGGAACGGCCATGCGGAAAACAGGATCCAGATCGTCCATGCGGCGGATGATCGAGGCGTAGTACGGCGTAATCGCCAGCGGGTATTTTTCCGCCACCGCGAGAAGGCCGGGGCTCAGGCTGAGCTCGGGAAAACATTCCTGGAGGGCGCCAATCGACCGGATGCGGTTCCTGACCTGCCACTTCCAGTCATTCCATTTGGGATTGGCTCGTTCGATCCGGGAAGCAAAGGAGGAAGACCTTACTTCATCCCGGGGTGCCGCGGCGCGCGGCTGACTAAGCAACGGAGGTTCGTCAATTGTGACCGGACATTCACCAGTTATACCAGTGTCCATCGATTACCTGAGTATCCTTTCCTACTACTACCTGCTCTAGTCGCCTCTATCGACCCCCACCACTAGGGGTTGTGGCCCTGCTCAATGTTTATTAATGTCAAAGACTACTTCGTTTTGGATAATAGTCAATGCGAACCCTTAAATTATTAATCTTTTTCTCTTACTTTTTCTCGCGGGCCAGCACGCCCTTCAAATAGGACACATACGCGGCGGCTCCGCCCTCGCGATAACCGGCCTGATCCACGAGCTTTCCATTGGAGTCCAGGATAAGAACCGTGGGGACCCCCTCGATAGTATATTGCTTGGCCAGCTTCTCGTTCTGCGCCTTGATGGCATCCGGCTGGGGCTTGCTGCGCGGATAGTCCAGCATCACCAGCACGAAGTTCCGGGCGGCAAACTCCTTGAACTCCTTCTTGCTGAACACCTCCTTGTCCAGCTTGATGCACCAGCCGCACCAGTCGGAGCCGGAAAAATCCAGCAGCAGGAACTTGTTCTCCGCCTTGGCCTTCGCCTTGGCGGCGTCAAAATCGGTCAGCCACGCCGTTTCGGCCGATACCGCCGCCGGCGCCGCCGCCTTGGGTGCCGGGGCCTTCGTTTGAGCCTGGGCCGCCGCCATGCCGAGCGTCAGCCCCAACGCGATGAAAAATGACTTCTTCATGTGCAATCTCCTTGGTTTGACCGCATTATAGGTCATCCCGTCCCTGCGTCAACCGCGCTCTTCCATCCCTGAGCCTCGCCTAATGGCGTCTTATGGATAGGGGATGAAGGCCCGGCGGGCTTCCGATAAGAATGCCCACGGGACTTTAGTTGACGGGCCTCCTGTGGGAGCCGAAGTCGCGCGCCGCCCGTGCGAACGACAGTGAGCGGGGCGCGCGATGGCCAGTCGGGTTCGGCGTTCCGTTAACGCCGAAACGCCGCAACCCACAGCACGCGGCCCGACGGGTCATCCCGCAATCCTTATCCCCGGGCCGTCTCGTTCTTGTAGACGCCCATCACGCGGCACCCGTCGGTCAGGGGGCCCAGTTCATCCAGAACCGCCTTCATGCGGGGGCCGGCGGCATGCTCGGCGGCTTCCAGGAAGAACCCGTATTCCCAGGGCTTCCCCGGCAGCGGACGGCTCTGGATGAAGGTCAGGTTGACCCCGTGCGCCCGGAAGGGCTGCAGGCATTCCAGCAGGGCGCCGGGCCGGTTGGCCAGCACGATGTGGAGGAGCGACCGCCAGTCGCCTGCCGCGCCCGCCTCGGGCATGGGCCCGGCCGCGGCCTTCCGGATGACGAGAAACCGGGTGGCGTTGCCGGCGTCATCCTGGATCGTCTCGGCCAGCACGGTCAGGCCATAGAGCTTGGCGGCGTACTCGCCGGCAATGGCGGCGGCATCCTTATGCTCCCGCACGCGCATGGCGGCGTCCGCGGTGCTGCTCATGGCCACGCGCTCGGCTCCGTCAAGGTTCGCGTCCAGCCAGGCCTCGCACTGGGCCAGGGCCTGGGGATGGCTGTAGATGGTCTTGATGCGCCCAAGGGGCGGAGCTTCGCTGGAGCCCAGCAGCGCCTGC
>CAIKKV010000491.1 GCA_903828035.1 uncultured bacterium | reverse complement strand
TGATCGCCCTGCTGGGGCTGACCTACCACAACCTCGGCGGATTCAAGCCCGCCTACGAGAAATTGGCCGCCATGCAATCGCTCGTCCCCCCGAAACTCGCGGCGCAGGGCCACCAGGGCTGGACCCACTTCCCCGCCTTCGGCTCGGTCCTGTGGTGGAACCTTGTCGGAACCATCATGGCCGGCGTTTCCATCGGCGTTCTGGCGCAGCCGCAACTGGTCGTCCGCTACATGACCGTGAAAAGCGAAATGGAGCTCAACCGCGCGGTCCCCCTGGGCGGGCTGTTCATCCTGTTGACCGTGGGCGTCGCCTACATCGTCGGCCCCCTGACGAACGTCCATTTCCATGAGCTGTCGGGCAAGATCGCGATTGCCGCGGCGGGCGGCGACGTGGAGCGCATCATCCCGATGTATGTCACGGAGGCCTTGCCCCACTGGTTCAGCGCCCTGTTTCTCGTCACCCTGCTGTCCGCCGCCATGAGCACGCTCAGCGGCCAGTTCCACACGATCGGAACCGCGCTGGGGCGCGATCTGATGGATCAAAGCCTGCAGCAGTCCCCGAAGTCGGGCGGCATGCGGATCGCCCGCCTCGGCATGGTGCTGGGCATCGTCTTCAGCGTATGGCTTGGCTTGCAGCTCGAGCGGCACCTGGGAAAAACGGGCACGGAAATTGTGGCGCGCGGCACCAGCCTCTTCTTCGGCCTGTGCGCCTCCGCCTTTCTGCCGATGTACGCGGGCGCCCTGTGGAGCCGCGCCATCACCCGGGCCGGCGCCCTGGCGGGCATGGCGGCCGGCACGCTCGCCAGCGTTTTCTGGATGGTTTTCATGCAGGAGAAGATCGCCACCTCGCTGACGCTCTGCCAGAAGCTGTTCGGCGTCCGCTCGCTCGGCATTCACCTCGAAAACGGAGCCGAGGTGTTCCACCATTCCGGCCCCATCCTCTGGGCCTACGTGGATCCTTCCCTGATCGGCCTTCCCTGCGCCATCCTCGCCACGCTGCTCGTCTCCGCATTCACCGCCAAGCTTCCAGCCTCCCATATCCAACGCTGTTTCGGCCGGTAGCCGATGAAGGCTCCCCATGCGCGCCGTCCGTCCTGCCTTCCGCTGTCCTGCCATCCCGATAGGTATCCATGATCCGCTTCGATGAACCCGCTAAACTGCTCTTTCTCAGCGTGTCGGATTTGCTCAGCAGTCCCCTGGCCCCCGCCACGCGAGAAGGCTTCGGTGGCTCTCTGCGCATGGTTGCCGGAACGCGGGTTCATGCCCTGGCATTGACCGACGCCCGCAGCACCTATAAAACCGAGGTTTTCGTTTGCATTTCCGTGCTGCATCGCGGCCTGACGGTTCGCGTCGAGGGCCGGGTGGACCGGATCCGGCAGATTCCCGCAGAGAGCGGCGTGGAGGTGGAGGAAATCAAGTCCCTGCTTCTCCCCGGCGTGGACGCCATGGCCTGGAGCCTCGACCCCTCGCATGCCGAGCAGGCTGTTTTCTACGCCTTGTTGCTGGAACGGGCGGGTACGCCCGTCCGCGGCTGCCGGGTCATCTATATCGAAGCGACCGACAGCCGCGCTCGCGCGTTTGACGTCCCTTACGATGTCGAAGCCGCGGGCCGCCTCCTGCTGGAAAGGCTGGATATCCTGATCGACGACGTCGAGCGGGCCTCCGAAGCCAAGAAGCGTCGCCGGTTGATCGCCAAAACGCTTCCTTTTCCCCACAAGGGAATGCGCGAGCCCCAGAAAGTGCTGGTGCACGATATCGGCACCGCTTGCGCCCAGGGGCGGACGATGATGTGCTCGGCTCCCACGGGCACAGGGAAAACGGCGGCGGCCCTCTACCCCGTTCTTCGCCGGGCGCTGGAAACCGACGGCATTGTCTTTTTCCTCACCTCGCGCGTGTCCCAGCAGGAGCTCGCCCTCCGCACGCTCGCCGCCATGCTTCCGCCCGGCGGCGGCGCCACGGCCGTTCAGATCACCGCCAAGGATCGGTCCTGCCCGTTCTCCGAATGGCAGTGCGTGGAAGGGCGCTGTCCGCTGATCGACTCCTTCCAGGACCGCCTGAGCGCCTCCGGCGTCGAACAGAAACTCCAGCACAAGCCGGTGCTGACGGGCGACGACATCACCATGGCCGCGCTCGGCGCCGATCTCTGCCCCTTCGAACCGACCCTGTCGCTTGCCCGCAAAGCGACCGTCGTGGTGGCGGACTACAATTATGTCTTTC
>CAIKKV010000490.1 GCA_903828035.1 uncultured bacterium | reverse complement strand
GGCCTTGGCCATGCCGGTGAAGGACCGGATGAAATGGAACGGGCTGACCCAGGCCTGGAAGCCGAGCAGGCCGCCCTCGGTCACGGCCCTCACGAGGCCGATCGTGATGACCAGGATGATGAAGAGGCAGAAAAGGGTGTGCCAGAGGTTTGCGCCGAGGCCCTGCCACAGGATCAAGGCGATTGCGACGAAAGACGAGAGGAACAGGACGGACGAGTAGCGCAATTCCTTGCGCTCATCGGGCGCCAGGTCGCGCGTCACGTTCGGCATGAAGGCGCACAGCAGGTAGCGGCGGCACTTCCAGAGCACGACCGAGGCGAAGACAATCAGCGCGCCGCCGCCTTCGGCCGTCCGGAAGTTGAAGGTGTACCACCATTCCTCGGGGAACGATTTTTCGCTCACGCCGAGGTTCATGCTCACCATGATCAGCAGCTGGGCCATGTAGAGGATGCTGAAGAACCAGAGGGAGAAGGAGACCTTGGTGGGAATCAGGAACGTCAGGCCGATCATGGTGAAGAAGACGGCCGACTTGGCGCTGGGCAGCAGGCCCTGAAGCGGCGTGTTGGTGATGTAGGCGTTCCATTTGCCCTGCAGGTCGAGCTGGGTCAGCCCGGGCACCGTTCCCGTCTGGCAGAGGATGTTCCACCCGAGGGTGAAACCGGAAATGGCAAAGCCCGTCCAGAACAAGCCGGATCGGAAGATTTCGGGAACCCAGCCGCCCGGCGAATCATTGTGGCCCGCGAGCATTTCGGGGAGCTCGGCCAGCGGATAGATGAGCTTTTCATTGTAGGCCCACTGGCGGAAGATCAGGACGTTGAACGTGAGCAGCATCAGGTATGACAGCAGGATGAGCGAGCCCCACCGCCAGAACGGGCCGATCCAGTCGGTCCATGGCACATCGCCGAGGAGGTAGCGGGAGAAGGTGGCGTCAATGGACGGGAACTGGAAGCGCACCGCCTTGATGGCCGCGCGCGACTCTCCGGCCGTCCGCGTGGCGAGACCGCCGCGGATCTTGGTCAGGTCGGCCAGCAGGAAGCCCACGTTGCGGGTCACTTCGAGATGACGGGCGGCCAATTCCCGGCGGCCGGTTTTCTTGACCGCATTCTTTTTGAGTTTTTTACGGTCCGAGTTGAGATCCGTGATGCGGGAGTCGATCGCCTTGATTTCGAGGCCGAAGGCGCTCCGTCTTTCCCGGTTCAGGCGGGCGATTTCCTTTTCGGTCTCATTGAGCGTCTGGTTGACGCGCTTCTCATCGGCGGACACCTGCTGGAGACGGAGTTCGAAGGGGGCGGCATCGGAGATCGTTTGCAGCGAGGCAATCGCCTGCGCCAGATCGGTGTCGACCGTTTTCTGCATAGCGGACGGGGGGGGCGAGGCGGGATCGGCTATTTGCAACTCGGCCATGGCCGAGCGGATATTGGAAAGGGCTCGGCGGCCGATGGCAAGCCGCTTCAGGCGCGCGGTGTAGCTGGCGAAGTCATCTTCACCCGAGATCGGGATGAACCCTGGAAAGGCCCGGAGTGAGGATGGAAGGCCGCGGCGGAAAGTTTCCACCTTGGCATTGGCCTCGGCTTCGAGGGCCGCCAGCGCGGCCTTATTCTGCTCCACGACCTTGCGTTCCGCGTTCTGGCGATTCTTGTAAAAGGCGGCCGCGTCCGCCGGTGCGGGGGGGGCGTCAGGCGGGGCCATCCGCGTCCACGCCTCCTTGGCCTGAAGGGTGGATTGCCCGGCGGCCGTCAGATCCTTTTGGATGGAGGCGATTTCGATGTCACGCTCGGCATCGGCGGGCTTGGCCTGAACGGCCGCCAACTTGGCGCGAAAGGCCGCTTCACGGGCGGTGGATCGCTGGATGCGATCAGAGGCGTCGAAGAGGGTCTGGGCCGTTTCGACCCGGGCAAGGGCCTGCTGGAACTCGCCGGCCCGCTTCTGGATGCCAGGGACCGAAACGAAGTAGGACTCGTTGATGAAGGGCTCGACGTAGCGGTTCCATTCCGTCTGGTCATTGTTCCAGTGGCGGCTGAAAAGGCTGCCGACGACGGGAATGAGCTGGTCGGTCAGGCCGAAGGTGGAGATGCCGGCGGAGACGAGCCCCATGGTGAAGATGACGAGCGTTTCGGCCACGGTGAACGGGCGGATGAACTTGATGAGCCGGCAGATCGGGTTGATCAGCAGCACCATGAAGATCAGCAGCACGTAGGGGAGCACGGGGATCTGAACGGCGGTGTTGTAGATGGCCAGGCGGTTGCCGAAGTAGACCGTGAGAATGGCGAACAGGATCGTGAAGATCAGTCCGAGCGTGAAAGCACGTCCGGTGATGCGGTTGGGCGAATCGTTCATGGACAAAGGGTCCTCCTAGAAGAGCAGCGGCGCCATCATTTTGGTTAGAATTGTGAATGCCACGGCGACCATGGCGATGAGTCCCATGCCGCAGGAAAAGCCGGCCATCAGCACGGGGGCGAACTTCAGCCATTGATCGCCCATGCGGCGGCGGATGTAGAAATGGCCCACGATGGCGCCCGCGATCTGCATGACGAGGATGCCCGGGAAGCTTTCGCCGAGTCCGCGGACGAGGCCGAAGATGATGAGCGTGGGGAGGCTGAAAATGGAGAGCAGGACGAAGCCGCCGATGCCCGAGGCGATGCCGGCGCCGAACCACTTCCATTTCCAGGCTTCCATGAAGAGCGAGCCGCCCTCCATGGTGGAACTGTAGGTGAGCGAGGCAGTCTTGGCCTGCAGATCCCACATCTGCTGGGCGAAGGGATAGGCTTCGGACGGGATGGGCGCCATCTGCCAGAGCACCTGGGAGAAGATGATCGAGGCGATGATGATGATGGGGATGACAACGGCCTGGGTCTTGATCTGGCTGATGATCTTGGTGCCGCAGAGCTCCATGACGCGGAACTCCTTGGCCGCGAAGCCGTAATTCGGGATGGGGGCGGGGGCGAACCAGATGCGGACGCCGCGGTAGCCGCTCAGGATGTAGGTGGCCTCGCGGATGAGCGGCATTGAAATCGACTGGCCGCAGAGCCCCTCCAGCTTGGCGGAGGCATACGAGATCAGGGGCGTGTAGACAACCGCGTAGAAGACGAAAAAGGGCCACGGGAAGCCGGGGACGAGCCAGCAGGAGAGGCTGATCCAGAACGCGCTCGTGCACAGGTAAATGGCCATCGAGATGAAGACCGAGAAGTCGCCGCGCTTGACATTGTTGGTCGCAAAGCGATGCCAGGCGCTTTCCTCGACCGGGGCCAGTTCGCCGGGTGTCCGGTTCAGGCGCTCGCGACGCTTTTCGAGAAGCGTTTCGACGATTTTCCAGAAGCTGATCAACGTGACGGCGATGGTCAGCCCCACGGAGAAGGAGAGGTAGAAATCGACCGAATTGCTGTACGCCGTGTCGATGAATCCCATCTGTGCGGTCCAGCTGGTCAGGATGCCGCGGGCGTGCAGGATGGGGTTCAGGATGAAGGTCATCACCAGTCCAATGGCTCCGCCGACCACGGCCCAGAACGGCATGACGGTGCCGAGCAGGAAGGCGCCGATGTCGAAGGTCAGGTTGAGCGGCGTGGCCGGGAAGAAACGTCCGACCTGTTCGGTGAAATCGATCCAGGGGATGGGGATGAGTCGGATGGGCTTGGCCAGGATGGCGCCGGTTACAGCGGGGACGCCAATATAGATGGCGCCGAACAGGAGCCCCATCATGCCGCCGATGGAGAACCAACGCCACCTCCACCGTTCCTTGTTTTCCTTTGTTTCGGTAAGGGCCATGATGCCGGAGGCGTCCACGGGAGCGAAGGGGAACGGCAGCTTCTCCACGTCGTTTGTGATGCGGTAGAGAACGTAGCCCAGGCCGTAGTGGTCGATTTTCCCGATGATCACGCCGATGGACGACAGAAGGATCGGCGCGAGCCAGGCCCGAGTGAAAAAGGTTCGGCCCGCCGCATCGATCGTTTCGGCGGGAGGGGCGAACCAGGCCGGGATATCCTGGGCCACGCCCATGGCGCGGGCGTACTCCGACTGGACGTAGTATTGGTTCCAGAGCAGCCCCTGGAAGGGCGAGGCCAGCGTCAGCCCCGCCATGTAAAACAGGATGTAGACCTCCTGCATCTTGAGGTCCTTCAGGGACCGGCGGGCGATCTCGGCAAAGATGATGATCGTGACCCAGCGGGCGGCGGCGCCGATGTGGGCTCCGCTGCCCGCGAACAGGGCCAGGTACATCGAGGCCGGCATCATGACGAAGCCCAGGAAAAGCGCGCCTACCGCGGTTTTCCAGGTGAACCCGTCCTCATAGACGTCCGGAGGCGTCATGAGGTTCCGGTACCGATCCATTTCAAGTTTTTCCAATCGAGACATAGAAGCAGGCCCTCTCTCTGCGGCTAGGCGAACGATTCCTGACCCTTGCGGATGAAGAGCTCATGCTGCCCGGCATCCAGGTTGCGCCACTGGAGCATATGCTTGCGCAGCTTCTCCAGGCAGGGTTTATTGGTGCTGATCCAGTTCGAATCCTGGCCCGATACGCGGACCGTGGTCATCGTGATTCGGAAGGCCTGGACGAGTTCGTC
>CAIKKV010000489.1 GCA_903828035.1 uncultured bacterium | reverse complement strand
TCCCGCCCGGGCGACGACGTGAAGGTCGGCCCCCTTGATGGCCAGGGCGCAGGCGGTCCGGAAGGGGCCCGGCAGGGGCGGTTGCTCGAGCAGTCCGGCCAGGGACCAGTCCACCAGGTTTCGCGAGAATTGAACCTGCAGGCCCGACGCTTCTTCGTACGGCAAGCCCCACCACTTGGCGTTCAATCGGGCGGGCAGGGTCAGCGTGTCGGTCATGCGGTTTCCGACGGTCCAGAAGAGGCCGCTGGCCTCATCGAAAACCACGTCGAACTTCTGGTTGCCGCCCGGCCAGGGGATCAGGGAAAGGGGGACGCCCGAGGGCGCGGCCAACGGCTCCAGCACGGGCGGCGACTCCGCCGGGATCTTGACTTTCAGGACGGCGGCCAGGTTGGAGCGGTGCGCGCCGGTGCGGCAGACCAGGAGCAGGGCCGACGGATCGTGCCACTGGTGGGGCGGCGGGGGCAGGGGGATGATATGGGCGTCGTCCCAGCCGATGCGGTTGACGAAGCGACCTCCGCCCACGGGGTCGCTGTGATCAGCCGAGGGCGTGGAGAAGAAGGGGATGCCGAAGCCGGGGTAGGCCCCTTCGGGATACCACTCGGGAAATGTTTTTTCCGGCGATGAAAAGGCCCAGCTTTTGGCCGACAGCAGATTGGTGCCAGCCTTGGCGCGCATGACGACCGGCGTGAGAATGCTGCCGGGCCAACCCTTGAACGGAGCGGGGCGGGTTTTCATGAAGGCGGCGTAGAGGAAGCCCTGGTGGGCCAGCACGTTTCCGGGGCCCTGCGTGAAGCGGCCGCCCGAATCGTCCTCGGCGGTCAGGGCCTCGGGCTTGCTCCACGTGTTGCCGCCGTCCTGGGATTTGATCATCTGCAGGTTGCCCTTGTGGCCCAGGGCGTAGACGGTTTCCCCGTCGCGGAACAGGCGGGCGAAGGCGAAGGGGAAATCGGCCCGGTGCTGCCAGGTGGCCCCTTTGTCGTTGGAGGAATAGATCTTGCCGAGAAGCAGGTGGTTGAACGGGTAATGATGGCCTTTGACGCCCGGCAGCTTGGTGACGCCGGGGCCGTGCAGGTGGAGCGCGGCGAGAAGCCGCCCGCTGGAGAGGGCCAGCAGCGAGGGGTTGGCGTGGAAGACGCCGGCGGGATCGGGGGAGGCATGCACCGTGACCGGCTGCGGGTCGAGGGGGATGATTTTCCAGGATTCAGGCTGTCCACCGTTTCGCATGGGGGCAGTATAGCGGCATGGTTCCGCCTGCGCAAGAGGTTCCCGAAATGGTTCCCGAAATGACGATGCGAAGGGCTTGCGGATTTCAAGCCGCTTGTGGTATAAAACTCGGATGATCATTCGGACTCATGCGTATGCCAGGGCAGGCCTGATCGGCAACCCCTCCGACGGGTATTTCGGCAAGACGATTTCCATCACCGTGCGCAACTATTCGGCGCAGGTGATCCTGTACGAATCCCCGGAGCTGATGATCGAGGCTTGCGCCGAGGATCTCTGCCGGTTCGACTCCGTCGATGACCTGGTCCGCGATGTCCGACTGCACGGTTATTACGGCGGCATGCGGCTGGTCAAGGCCACCATCCGCCGTTTCGGAGAGCACTGCCGGGCGCGCGGCATTTCGCTGACCGGCCGCAATTTCACCATCCGCTATTCCTCCACGATCCCGCGCCTCGTCGGCATGGCCGGATCAAGCGCCATTGTCACGGCCACGCTGAGCGCCCTGATGAAGTTCTACGGCGTGGAAATCCCGCGCGAGACCCAGCCCAACCTGATCCTCTCTGTCGAAAAAGAGGAGCTGGGAATCGAGGCCGGCCTGCAGGACC
>CAIKKV010000488.1 GCA_903828035.1 uncultured bacterium | reverse complement strand
TCCTGGCGGCCAAGCGCAAGGCCTACCCGGGGCCGGTCTAGACCCCGCCGCTTACCAGGCCACCGCCACCTTGCGCCCCTTGCGCGAGCTCTCCATGGCCGCAAACACCATGGCCAGGGACTTGATGTTGTCCGTGCAGACGGTCTGGGGAATCGTCCCCTCGCGCAGGAAGGCCAGCATCTCGCACAGGCCGCCGTGCATATTGATTTTCGGCACAACGGCTTCCTTGATTTCCACCGGCGCCAGCGTGCTATGAAAGCCGGCCGCCTCCGCCACCTTCTCCCCCCTGGGGAGGCTGTCGCCATCGAACACCAACGTGCCCTTGTCGCCAATCACCCGCCAATTGCCGTGCCAGCTGGTGTGGCACCCTTCGGCGCACCAGCTTCCCCGGTAGGTGAAGACCAGGCCGTTGGCCATCTCGAAGATGCAGCTCGCCGCCACGTCGCCCTTGTACCACGAGCCCTTCGGGTTAAACTCATGGGCGTAAACCGAAACCGGATCCGCACCCGTGAACAGGCGGATCATGTCGAAATGATGAATCGCCATATCGAGGATCAGCGGGCTCGGCATCACCTCGCGGAAGCCCCCGAAGTGGGCGCCGATGTAGAAGTCGCAGTTGACCGTGGTCACGTCCCCGATCTGGCCCGACGCCACGGCGTCCCGAAGGGTCGCATTTTTCACATCCCACCGGCGGGACTGGCTGACCATATACATCTTGCCCGTCTCCTGCGCCGCCTTGACCATCCGGCGGGCTTCGCGCATGCTGCTGGCCATCGGCTTTTCGCCAATCACGGGATAGCCGGCCCGCAGGGCCTTGAGAGTGACGCCGCAATGCGAATCGGGAATCGTCAGGTCGATCACGAAGTCGGGCTTGAAACGCCTCAGCGCGCGGCCCAGGTCGGTCATGGCCACCGCCTGCAGTCCGAACTCCTGGATCCGCTTCTCCGCGTTTTCCTTTTTGATATCCACCACGGCGGCCACCTCAACCTGCTCCGCCAGGATGCCGGGAAACCACGCCGCCGAAATTCCGCCCGCCCCCACGACCACCGTCCGAAAATTGGACATATCCAACTCCTGTTTTAAAACTTTTCCATCCTAACTCTTGCCTGACTCGCTCTCAAGTTCTTTTGTCCCTTGGCCCCTTCCGCCGCTTTCGTCCCTTTACCTCAAGCCGCCCTTTGCGCTATTCTTCCCCCATGGAAACCGCTCCCGAAGTCTTCCTTGAACGCGCCATCGCCCTGGGGCTGGAAGGCATGCGTCGCGGCGAAGGAGGACCCTTTGGCGCCATCGTCGCCGAAAACGGGACCGTCCTTGCCGAAGACTGGAACCGGGTGCTGGCCGCAAACGACCCCACCGCCCATGCCGAAATGGGCGCCATCCGCGCCGCCTGCGCCAAAGCGGGCCGGTTCCACCTGGAAAACGCGGTGCTCTACTCGAGCTGCGAGCCCTGCCCGATGTGCCTGGCGGCCCTGTACTGGGCGGGCATCCAAACCGTCTACTACGCGGCCACGCGCCGGGACGCGGCGGAGGCGGGCTTCGCCGACGAGCACCTGTACCGGGAGCTGGCCAAAGCGCCCGGGGGCCGGCAGATCCCCTTCATCCGCATTCCCCTGCCTCAAGCCGGAGCCGCCTTCGCCGAGTTCAAGTCCAAGCCGGACAAGCAACTATATTGAAGACGGACGGCTCCCTTTTGTGATAAAAACATCGGCTTAAACCCCTTTGTATGAGGACGGTCATGGCGCAACAAACTTTCACGGTATCCCTGCTGCGCGCCATTTTCGCCCTGCTCCTGAAACTCCGCTACCGGATTGTGGTGCACGGGCTCGACAAACTCGCCCCCGGGGATAACCGGGGGCTCCTGTTCCTCCCCAACCACCCCGCCCTGATCGATCCCGCCATCCTCCTGGCCATTCTCCACCACCGCTTCCATCCCTTCGTGCTGGCCGGCCGCGACCGGCTCAACGCCCCTTTCATGGAAACCCTGGCGCGCCTCATCGGCGCCCTCCCCATGCCGGATCTCGCCCGCCACGGCAACTCCAAGCGGCCGGAAGTCGAAAAGGCCATGGCCGAATGCGTCACCCGGCTCGCGCAGGGCGACAACCTGATCTTTTATCCCGCAGGGCGGCTCTACCGGAGCCAGCGCGAAGACCTGGGCGCCAACAGCGGCGCCGCCACCCTGCTGACCCGCGTGCCGGAGGCGCGCGTGATCCTGATCCGCACGACCGGCCTCTGGGGCAGCGTGTTCAGCCATGCCTCCGGCGAGACCCCCACGGTGGCCGGCGGCGTCTTCCGCGGCCTGCGATGCCTGCTCGCCAGCTTCCTCTTCTTCGCGCCACGCCGCACCCTCACCGTGACCTTCGAGGAGCCGGCGACCCTGCCTCGGCGCGGCGACCGGCTGGTGCTGAACCGGTTCCTGGAGAACTTCTACAACTGCGAGGCCGTCCCGAACTTCTACGTCCCCTACTCCCCCTGGGAGCTCGGCCAGGCCCGCGCCCTGCCGGAGCCCGAGATGGACCGCGTGACCACCGCGCACGGCACCGAAGTTCCCGCCATCACCCGGCACCACGTCTACCAGAAGCTGGCCGAAATTTCCGGCGTGCCCGAGGAGAAAATGCGGGACGACCAGGAGCTGGCCCACGACCTGGGGCTCGACAGCCTGGCCCTGATGGAGCTCGTCACCTGGGCGGAGGAAGAGTTCGGCTACCACCTCGGGGAAGCGTCGGACATCCAGACGGTGGGCGACATGCTGCTCGCCGCCTGCGGCAACACGCTCAGCGGCGAGGTGAGCCTGCAGCCGGTCCCCAAATCGTGGTTCTGGAAGCCGGGCCGCGACCTTCCCTGCCTGGTGGCCGAAGGCCGCAACATCCCCGAGGTCTTCCTGAACCAGGCCCGGCGCGCCCCGGGCCGGCCCATCGTGGCGGATCAGATCGCGGGCGTCAAAACCTACCGCAACCTGATCACCGCCATCCTCCTGCTGAAGCCGGAGTTCGAAAAGTTCCGCGAGCCCTACATCGGCATCATGCTCCCCTCCTCGGTCTCCGCCACCACCGTCTACCTGGCCGCCCTCTTCGCCGGCAAGGTGCCGGTCATGGTCAACTGGACCGTCGGCCCCCGGAACATGAAATATGCGCTCGACCTGATGGGGGTCAAGCACATCCTGACCTCCCAGCGCCTTATCGAGCGGCTGGAGTCTCAGCTCGGCCCCATGACCGAGCTCAAGGACCGCTTTGTCCCGCTGGAGGAATACCGGAAGAAGTTCACCCTCGGCAAGAAGCTGGGCGCGCTGGCCCAGTCGTTCTTCTCCTGGAAGGCGCTCCACCAGGTCAAGGTTCCCCACACGGCCGTGGTCCTCTTCACCAGCGGGTCCGAAAACATGCCCAAGGCCGTGCCCCTCACGCACGACAACATCCTGAGCAACCTGCGGGCCGTGCTCAAGACCATCCGCCTCCTGCAGAGCGACGTGCTGCTGGGCATGCTGCCGCCTTTCCACTCCTTCGGCCTGAACACCAATGTCTGCCTGCCCACCTGCTGCGGGCTTCCCTGCGTCTACCACTCCAACCCCACCGAGGGCATCCACCTGGCCAAGCTCACCGCCGCCTACGGCGCCACGATCGCCATCGGCACGCCCACCTTCCTCAACGGCATCCTGCGCGTGGCCAGCGACAACGACCTGCGCACCCTGCGCGCCGTCATCACCGGCGCCGAGAAATGCCCGGATTATGTCTACGACAGCCTCGCCCGCTTCTGGCCCTGGATCAAGGTGCTGGAAGGCTACGGCATCACGGAGTGCTCGCCCATCGTCTCGCTGAACGATGAAAACGATATCCGGCACGGCACCATCGGAAAGGTCCTGCCCGGCATCGAATACGCCCGCAAGCATGCGGAAACCGACGAGCCCGCCCCGCCCGACGTGCCGGGCATGCTGCTCGTGCGCGGCCCCAGCATCTTCGGCGGCTACCTCCACTACACCGGCCCCTCCCCCTTCATCGAATGGAACGGCAAACGCTGGTACATGACCGGAGACCTGGTCACCGAACTGCCCGGCGGCGTCATCAAGTTCGCCGGACGCCTCAAGCGGTTCGTCAAGCTGGGCGGGGAAATGATCTCCCTGCCGGCCATCGAGGACGTCCTCACCACGGCCTTCGTCAAGCCCGAGGAAAAAGGCCCCCTGCTGGCCGTGGAAAGCACGTCGGCGGACCTCAACCCGGAGCTGGTGCTGTTCACCGCCGCCGGAAAAACGGTGACGCGCGAGCAGGCCAACGAGGAAATCCGGGGCGCGGGCCTCTCGGCCCTCCATCATATCCGGCAGGTCGTGCCGATTGCGGAAATCCCCCTGCTGGGCACCGGCAAGACCAACTATCGCGCCTTGCGCGAACTCCTGGCCAAACCGCCGGCGAAAGGATAGCGCCCGATGGCGAGGACTTCCCTGTTGCCCGTCACGCCCGGCGGTTACCGCGAGCTGTGGCGCATCGCCTACCCCCTGGTGCTCAGCACGGCGGGGCTGACGATCAACCAGTTCGTCGACCGCATCTTCCTGGGCCGGCACAGCATGACCGACATCCAGGCCGCCCTGCCCGCCGGCATCGTGTCCTTCACCCTGATCTCGGGCTTTATGGCCCTGTGCGGCTATGTGAACACCTTTGTCGCCCAGTATCACGGAGCCCGCGAGCCGAAACAATGCGCCCGGATGACGGCCCAGGGCGTGCTCCTGGCCCTCCTGGCCTGGCCGGCCATGCTGGCGCTGATCCCGGCCGGCGAATGGGTTCTGCGCCTGAGCAATCACCCGCCGGACGTCCTCCAGGCGGAGCTGGCCTACTTCCGGCCGCTGATGTGGGGAAGCCTCGCCGTCCCCCTCTGCGCCGCCATCGGAAGCTTCTACACGGGCCGCGGGGACACCCTGCGCAACATGGCCGCCATGCTGGCCGGCAATGCGGCCAATATCGCGCTCGACTACGCCTGGATTTTCGGCCACTGGGGCTTCCCCGAATGGGGGATCGCCGGCGCCGCCTGGGCCACGGTCGTGGCGGGCTTCGTGCCGCCCCTCCTGCTCTTCGCCCACTACTTCGGATCGCCCCATCTCCGCCGCGTCTACGCCACCGCCGCCACATTCCGGTTCGACAGGGAGATGACCCGCCGCCTGCTCCGTTTCGGCGTCCCCTCCGCCATGAACTTCCTGCTGGATATCGGCGGCTTCGCCTTCTTCATCCTGCTCATCGGCCGCCTGGGCGGCGTGGAGCTGGCCGCCAGCAACATCGCCTTCAGCCTCAATCACCTGTCGTTCATGCCCCTCGTGGGCCTCGGCATCGCCGCCTCCACGCTGGTCGGCCAATACCAGGGGCGCGGCGACACCGCCACCG
>CAIKKV010000487.1 GCA_903828035.1 uncultured bacterium | reverse complement strand
TTCGCGCCACCCGCTCCGGCGCGACCGATATCCACATAGTTTGTTGCCGCAGCCTCGCCAATCCTGACAACCGCGAGAAGGCTTAAGATCGCCAAAACCGCCACTTTCACCGTTTTTTTCATCCGGCTTCCTCCACTAAGTTGAAGCACACTAGCATACTGGTGTTATTATTTCAACATCAAAATCTATACATATTCCGAAATCGCAATTGTTTGCACCTGCCCGCTCAACGCCGAACGCTCCGCCTTCTCGGCCACCAGTGTCACCGCCATCCCCTGGGATAGTCCGGAATCGCCTGAATCCCCGCCATCCAGAGCGGCCACAAACCGGCCCAGCATCTTGGGGTCCGTTCCACCATGTCCGCCCGCGCCGTTCAATGCCACGGCGTGATCGATCTCGTCCCCGGTCGCGGAAAGAATCGTCCGGATCTTTCCATCGACCGCCTGCAAGCATCCCTTTTCGCCCCAGATGCGGACCTCGCGTCGGCCGCGCGACTGGAACAGCTGCACGTTGAAGTTGCCCCGCACCCCGTGGTCCCACTCCAGGATCACGGTCTGGTTGTCAAAGACGGACTTATCATCATTGTACACGCAAAGGTCACCACCGTAAATATCCGATGACTGATGATGAATCGGCCGATCCCCATGCACGGGAAAGACAAAGCCGGCCGTGTCCTTGTAAGGGCACGCCTGGTAAATGCCGGGCGGGCACTCGTGGCAGGTTTTCGCCGGAGCCTTGCGCGGCAGAAAAACGTTCAGCCCCCCGAAACTGGCCACCTTCGCCACCCGCCGCTCGTGGCCGATCAGCCAGAGGATACGGTCGAGATCGTGGCAGCACTTGTGATTCAGCAGGCCGCCCGTATTCTCGCGCTTGCGGTGAAAGCGGCGCATGAACGAGGCGCTATGCGCCACGCTCAACTGCTCCAGCCCCTCCACATGCAGGATCTGCCCCAGGATGCCGCTGGAAACGATATCCTTAAGCCGCTCGCTCTCCGATGCCGCCCGCAGGTTGAAACCGACAAAGGCGGTCCGCCCCGTCTCGCGCTGGCACCGGATGATCTCCCGGCACTGCTCGCTCGTGGGGGCGACCGGCTTCTCCAGATAGATGTCCTTCCCCGCCCGCATGGCCTGGAGGGCCACGTCGCGATGCGTGAAATCAGGGGTCGTGATAATCACGGCGTCCAGATCCGGCTGGCGGAAAAACTCCGCCGAATCGGTGAACGTCCGCGCACCCTTCAGCTCGCAATAGTCGACAAACTTTCCCAGCCGATCCGCATCCCGGTCGCAAATACCAAAGAGACTAGCCCGCTCCATGCCGGCATACAGTTGCCGGGCAAACGTCTCTCCCCGCGCGCCTGCGCCAATAACCCCGATCCGATATTTCTTCATCTGCCAAATCCTGATTTGGAAAAAATTTTGCCGCCTTGCAAGACGACGACAGTGAATTTTCTTGAGGCAGACTAGCATACTGGTGTAGCATTGTCAAGTGATGCACCTCTGGAACATATCTTCTGCCGGCACCTTGCGCGTGGCTCATTCCAAGGCGGCCGGACAGCTCCTCGCCTCGGTCTGGAAACCCGGCCTCGCCAATGGAACTCCGATCGCCTTCCGGCCTTCGGGCAACGCCTGGGTGGCGGAAGGAGATGGCCTCCACATCGCTCTTGTACCCATGACCTCGGAGACTGACAGCGAAACCGGCCATCAACGCCTGCATCTATCGGTTTCCACCAGCCAGCCCGTCCGCCTCGAGCTTCTCTTCTCGCCCGAAGTGACAACCGGAAACGCCTTCCACATCGTTCCCGGCTTTCTCTTCGGAAGCAACAACCTGGCCGTGTCCGGACCGGGGCACTTCCCCAACCTGACCGACATGGACAGCCCAAGCATTTCGTGCTCCCGGGCCTGGCGGATGCGGACCGACCGGGCGGCGGCGCCCGTTTCGATGGCGTTTCTTCACGGCGGCGGCCATGTGGCGCTGGCCGCGCCTCCCTATCTGGACGTTCACGGCCAACTCATCCGCACCGGCTTGATTGCCGAACTGCCCGGCGCCGTGGGCATCGCGCTCGGCTACCGGAACGCGCCCCGCACGTTCGTGAACAAGGATCTGTTCACCGACCCCACCGAAGATTGGCTGCCGGCCGGCGCCTCCCTCGATTTCGATCTGGACCTCTTTCTGGGCGCGGGCACCGGCCGGCACACCGCTTTCAAAATCGTGCGGGAACTCTACACGCTGCACCATCAGCCGCCCGCTTCCACGCGCGACAGCAAAGCCTGCATCCAGGCCATCGCGGACATGGTCATGGAAGAGTCATGGAACGAAAGCACCCAGACGTTCCAGGCCCTGCAGGTCAAGGGGCTTCCCGGACAGCCCGTCTATCGCAAGATCGGAGGGCGGGCCATCGCCTGGGTCGGCGG
>CAIKKV010000486.1 GCA_903828035.1 uncultured bacterium | reverse complement strand
TTATTGATTATATTCTGTCATCCCGAGCGGAGGCCCGCTTCGGGCCGAAGTCGAGGGATGACAGTCCTGACAATGCATTTGTAAAAGTCCGCTATTCTGTCATTATCACATTTTACATCATACACTATCTAAGGTGGGAAACATGAAAAACGGGTCCAGCGGTTATTATAACGTCCGCGATTTTGGAGCCGGCGGCAAGGGACAGGCCCTGGATTCTCCCGCCATTCAAGACGCCATTGATCGTTGCGCCACAGACGGGGGCGGCACGGTTCTCCTCCCGGCGGGCCTTTATCTCGCCGGAACGATCTTCCTCAAGGACAACGTCAATCTCCACCTGGCCGCCGGCGCCACCGTGCTGGGCAGTCCGAACCGGGCGGACTACAACCGGGACGACCTGTTCCCCCAGAACCGGGTCTTCGCGAACGAGCACAGGGTCACCGGGGCCCACCTGATCCTCGCCCTCGAGGCGAAGAATGTCTCGATCACAGGCTCAGGCATCATTGACGGCAACGGCCAGGCCTTTTTCGGGCCCTCCCCGAAACCCGGCGCCAAGTTCCCCGTCCCGGAGTGGCGGCCCGGGCAGATGATCTACTTCGTCGAATGCGAAAACGTCCGCGTGGAGAACGTGGAGCTCCGTAATCCCCCCTACTGGACCCTGTTCCTGCACGGCTGCGAGGATGTCCGCATCCGCGGGCTGCGCATCGAGAACCCCCCCGAAACGCATAACGGCGACGGCATCGACATCGACTCCTGCCGGAACGTGGTCATCAGCGACTGCCTCATCTCCGTGGGCGACGACTGCATCACGCTGCGGGGCTACAACATGCCCCTGAAAGACCCGACGAAGATTTGCGAGAATGTGGCGGTGACCAACTGCCTCCTCCGTACGCCGTGTAACGCGATCCGCATTGGCGTGGGCGACGGCGCGGTCCGCAATTGCGTCTTTTCCAATATCGTCGTCCGGGACTCGGAAAATGGCATCTGTCTGATCGCGAATTACACCGATGGCACTCAGAAAGGAACCGACATCGAGAATATCCGATTCAGCAATTTCGTGATGAACACCCGGATGCCCTTCTACATCTTCACCGGCCGGAAATCGACGGCCCGCATCCGGAACATCTGGTTTTCGGACATCCAGGCGACCGCCCGCAAGTCCTCGTTCCTCTGCGGGATTCCGGGCGCGATCCTCTCGGGCATCCACTTCCGCAACATCGACCTGGAAATCAGCGGCGGCAAGGACGCGATCGCCCCTGAAGAGAAATGGCCGGGCTTGTGCTGGGAATGGGACCAGGGCCGGCCCGCCGCCCTCTACTGCGCCCATGCGGAAGATGTCACCTTTGATCGCGTCGCGGTCAAGTGGGGCGCAACCGACGGCCCCTGGCGCCACGCGCTGCTCACCGAACATTGCGCCGGCGTGAGCCAGTTGAACGCCACCCTCCCTGCGCCCCCCGAGGCTTCTTAACCCGGCAGGGAATCGTCGAAATCGCATTGCTTATGAATCACCATACTGTATAGTGAGGCCGTGTCACGGTATGTCGCCGTCTCACAGCAAAAGGGAATACGCATATGAAATCGAACGACTCCAAGAAGGCCGAGAAAAAGAAGCCCCAGAAAACCCCCGCCGAGAAGAAGCAGGCCAAGCGCGACAAGAAGAACAAGCCCACGTTCACGGTCTAGGGCTTACTGCTTTCGGAGGGGCGAGCTCTGCGAGCCCTTATTCATCTTGCGTGTGCCCAAGCAGTTCAGGCGTCGCAGCGCTCCGCCCTCCGTTACTTCACAAAAACGAGCACACCTTCCCCCTGACAGCGTCGATAACAATTCGGCCCTGCCCGCGCGCTTGACGGAACCCGCCGGCTCAGGTAAAACTCAACCATCATCCAACTGCCGGGGGAGCTAGCCTGTGAGCGGAACGCCTTTTTCTAAAAACGACCTGATCCAGTTCAAGCCCAAGTTCGACTCCTTTGTCGGCATCGACTCCGACGGCTGCGTCTTCGACTCCATGGAGGCCAAGCAGAAGCTGTGTTTCCACGGCCTGATCTGCGATGTCTGGGGCCTCCGGAAAATCGAGAAATATGTCCGCGAATCCGCGGAGTTCGTCAACCTCTACTCCCAGTGGCGCGGCCAGAACCGCTTCCCCGACCTCGTCCTCGCCATCGACTTCCTGCGCGACCGCCCCGAGGTCATCGCCTCCGGCGTCAAGCTCCCCGATTTCACCCAGACCAAAAAATGGATCGAAACCTGCCGCGAGCTGGGCAATCCGGCCCTCGAGAAGCTGGTCGCCGAGACGCATGACCCCGAGCTGACGGACCTGCTCCGCTGGAGCAAGGCCGTGAATGCCGAAGTGGCCGTGAAGTGCAGCCGCTTCGACCCCTTCCCGTTCGCGCTCGAGGGGCTCCGGAAAATCGCGGCCGCCTCGGATGCCATCTGCGTCTCCCAGACGCCCACCGAGGCCCTCATGCGCGAGTGGACCGAATCCCGCCTCCTGCAGTATGTCGAAATCATCGCCGGCCAGGAACTGGGCACCAAGAGCGACCATCTCCAGATGGCCGCCGTGGGCAAGTACCCGCCCGCCCGGATCCTCATGATCGGCGATGCGCCCGGCGACCTCAAGGCCGCCCGCGCCACGCACTCGCTCTTCTTCCCCATCAACCCGGGGCATGAAAACGCCTCGTGGGAACGCTTTTGCAAAGAAGCCTACGCCCGGTTCCTGAACGGCCAATACGCGGGTGCGTACGAGGCCGGCCTGATCCGGGAGTTCGAGGCGCTCCTGCCGGACACACCCCCATGGAAACATTGAATCGATCCCTCTCGGCCCCCGAGATTCCCCAGGCTGTGGAGGAGGCGCTCCAGGCGCTCCCCCTGATCGACGTCCACACCCACACCTTCGACCCCGCCTTCGGCCCCCTGCTCCTCTGGGGGCTGGACGAGCTGCTGACCTATCACTACCTGGCCGCCGAACTGTTCCGCGCGCGGCCCGACATTTCCTACGACGCCTACTGGGCCATGTCCAAAACGGCGCAGGCCGACCTGATCTGGAAAGAGCTCTTCCTCAACCGCAGCCCCATCTCCGAGGCCTGCCGCGGGGTCTTGACCGTCCTGAACAAGCTGGGCCTCGACTGCAACACCCCCGACCTCGCCCCGCTGCGCGCCTGGTTCAAGACGCAGACGCCCGGCGGCTACGTGGACCTGGTGCTCAAGCTCTCCGGCGTGCGGAAGCTGTATATGACCAACGACCCGTTCGATCCGCTCGAGCGGCCCGTCTGGGAAAAGGGCTTCACGCGCGACCCCCGCTTCGAGGCCGTGCTCCGCCTGGACAGTGCCCTGATGAACTGGCCCGCCCCCGTGGCCGGCCTGAAGGCCCTCGGCTATGACGTGGAAGAGGCGCTCTCGGGCCGCACGCTGGCCGAAATCCGGCGCTATCTCACCGACTGGTGCAAGCGGATGAACGCCCGCTACACGGCCATCAGCCTTCCGCCCACCTTCCGCTATCCCAACCCCGACTCGGCGCTGACCCTGCTCATGGCCAAGTGCGTCTACCCCGTCTGCCGCGAGCTCGGCATTCCCTCCGCCATGATGATCGGCGTCAAGAAGCTGGTCAATCCCCGGCTCAAGCTGGCCGGCGACTCGGTCAGCAAATCCGAGATCGAGACGGTGGAGCGGATCGCCCTCGACTTCCCCGACGTCCGCTTCTGGATCACCATGCTGGCCCGCGAAAACATGCACGAGCTGTGCATCGCGGCCCGCAAGTTCGGCAACGTGGTTCCCTTCGGCTGCTGGTGGTTCCTGAACAATCCCAGCCTGATCAAGGAGATCACCGCCATGCGGATCGAAACGCTGGGGCTCTCCTTCGTGCCGCAGCATTCGGACGCCCGGGTGCTCGACCAGCTGATTTACAAGTGGGACCACTCGCGCCGCGTCATCGGACCGGTCCTGGCGGAAAAGTTCACCGACCTCGCCGCCACGGGCTGGCGGGTGACGCCCGCCGCCATCCGGCGCGACACGGCCGCCCTCCTGGGGCGGGAAGTGGCATAGCCGGGGTTGACTGCAAAAAGGCCACGTTTCATGGCAGGTCAGTTTCAGATCTACACGGGCGACGGCAAGGGCAAGACGACCGCGGCGCTGGGCCTGGCCCTGCGCGCCGCGGGCGCCGGCCTCAAGGTTTATTTCGGGCAGTTCATCAAAACGCCGGCCACCTCCGAGGCGGTCGCGCTGCGCGACCGGTTCGCCGACTCCATCACGCATGCCGTCTATGGCCCCGCCCGCTTCGTCCGGAGCACCCCCTCTGAAAACGAGCTCGCCGAAGGGCGCCACGGCCTGGACGCCCTGCGCGCCGCGCTGACCGGGGGCCGCTACCAGGTCGTGATCGGCGACGAGGCGATCGCCGCCGTGGCGGCCCGCTTGCTGACCGAAGCCGACCTGCTGGCGCTGGCCGAGGCCCGGCCGGAAGACGTGGAACTGGTCCTGACCGGGCGGGGCGCCAGCGAGGCCCTGAAAGCGCGCGCCGACCTGGTCACCGAGATGCGCGCGGTGAAGCACTATTTCAACCAAGGCGTCCAGGCGCGACGGGGTATCGAATACTAGGAGCCGCATGATCA
>CAIKKV010000485.1 GCA_903828035.1 uncultured bacterium | reverse complement strand
CCAAATCGACGAACTGCCTCGCCAGAGCGGCTGCCTCGCGTTTATCGGCATCGTTGACGCTGATGAACACATTGCCCTTCAAGGGCAGCGGCCCGCCCGCGGCCATCTGCGATTTGGCGTAGGCAATGCCCAAATCGGCGTCCAATCCCATCACTTCCCCTGTCGATCGCATCTCGGGCGACAGCAGGATGTCCTGGCCGAGAAAACGGCTGAAGGGGAATACGGATTCCTTCACCGCCCAGCAAGAAGGCCAAACCTCCTGGGTGAACCCCAGTTCAACCAAAGTCCGTCCGGTCATGACCTTGGCGGCCAGTTTGGCCAGCGGCACTCCGACGGCTTTGCTGACAAACGGCACAGTCCGCGACGCGCGCGGATTCACCTCCAGCACATAGACCACGTCCCCTTTGACAGCGTATTGCACGTTCATCAGACCGGCGACTTTCAGTTCCCGGGCCATGGCATGCGTGTATTCGCGCATGATTTGAATCACCTTCTGCGAGAGCGTGTGCGGTGGCAGCACCATGGCCGCGTCACCGGAGTGAACGCCGGCAAATTCGATGTGCTCCAGCATCGACCCAACCACCACGGTGCCTTTTGCCGGATCGTCAAACAGGCCGACATCCGCAATGCAATCCACATCCACTTCTGTGGCGTCCTCGAGGAACTTGTCGACCAGCACGGGCCGCTCCGGGGATGCTTCGACGGCAAAGCGCATGTAGTGCGCCAGTTCGGCGTCGGAATAAACAATCTGCATGGCGCGCCCGCCCAGCACAAATGAAGGCCGCACCAGAACAGGATAGCCCAAAGATCGCGCGGCAGTCAGGGCCTCCACCTCATTAACAGCCAGGCCGTTGGGAGGCTGGGGAATGTCCAGCTTGCGAAGCATCGCCGCAAAAAGCTTCCGATCCTCGGCGATCTCAATGCTCTGCGGCGAGGTGCCGATGATGTTCACCCCATTTTTTTGGAGTCCCAGAGCCAGGTTCAGGGGCGTCTGGCCGCCGAATTGGGCGATGGCGCCCCAGCAGCGCTCGCGTTCGTAGATGTGGAGCACATCCTCCAAAGTCAGCGGCTCAAA
This sequence comes from uncultured bacterium, assembly GCA_903828035.1. Next base: position 525 of record CAIKKV010000485.1, on the reverse strand, counting down.
ATAGAGGCGATCGCTCGTATCGTAGTCGGTGGAGACTGTTTCAGGGTTGGAATTGACCATGAGCGTTTCAAAGCCAAGCTCCTTGAGAGCGAACGCCGCGTGAACGCAGCAGTAGTCAAACTCGATGCCCTGGCCAATGCGGTTGGGGCCGCCGCCCAGAATCATCACCTTGCGCTTTTCCGAAGGGCGTGATTCATCGTCGCCGCGGTCGTATGTCGAGTAGTAATAAGGGGTGTATGCCTCGAACTCGGCGGCGCAAGTGTCCACCAGCCGGTAACTGGGCACCAGGTTCAATTGTTTGCGCTCGGCTCGGACCGCTTCCTCAGTCTGGCCGGTTAAATGAGCAATCTGGCGATCGGAAAACCCGAGCGCCTTGGCCTTGGCTAGCAATTCAAAATCCATAGTCAATCGGACCGTCCATGCGAACGGCGCATACTGGGGCCCAAGTAAAGACCAGCCCCCAGCCTGCGGCAAGTCTTTTGAATGGATTTCCTTTCGGCCTGCAAAATCGCTCCGGTTGCGGGT
>CAIKKV010000484.1 GCA_903828035.1 uncultured bacterium | reverse complement strand
TGGAAGCCGAAATGACAATGCCCCCCCCATGATACAACCGCATAGCCATACAAATCCGTCGCCCGGAATCATCCCCGAGACGTCAAAGGGAACAACGGATCACACTCCGATTGTCCGCCATAATTCGTGGGGCGACGACCCCATTCTTCCAGAGACGCCCGCTCCGCCTGTGGGCAAAGCATTGCTCTTCATGCTGGCTTTCTTCGCTCTGACTATTCCACCGCTGTTTGGCGATCATCCCGGTGTCCGAGCGTTCTCGCTGGCATTTGTGAGCATCGTTCTGGAAGCCTTGCCGTTCATGCTGATCGGTTCGTGCGTCGGTGGACTGATCGAAGTCTTCATCAGTCGCGACAGACTCACGGCGCGCCTGCCCCGTCGGCCTTGGGCTGTGACTTGTCTGGCGGCGGCTCTGGGACTTGTGTTTCCTGTATGCGAGTGTGCCGTTGTACCCGTGGTTCGGCGCCTAACCCGCAAGGGGCTGCCGCTCTCCGCCGCTGTGGCATATCTTCTTGGCGGACCTATCGTAAATCCCATTGTCGGCGCTTCAACGCTTCTCGCCTATCGGTTCAATTGGACCGTGGTGTGCATACGTCTACTGGCAGGTTATGCCATCGCCGTTACGGTGGGCCTCACTATGGATCGTCTGTTCAGGTATCGTCCGGCGCTACTGGAATCGGGTGATGCCCAGAAGGGCGGTTGCACTTGCGGTCACGATCATGATGGCACGTCAGCAGAAGACCACCACAACGACGAAGACGAGCTCCATGCCCATGAGGAGCATGATCACCAGTCCGATGCACACACATGTTGCAGTCACGAGGCTCGTACGACTTCTTCCGTGTTGTCTGGTCGTCTCCTTGCGGCGTTGCGGCATGCCACGGATGATTTCCTTGCCGTTGCGCACTATCTTGTTATCGGGGCGGCTATCGCGGCCTTGTCGCAAACCCTTGTCGAGCGTCAACTCTTCCTAAGTTTCGCCGCCTTTCCCATTCTGCCTGCCGTCTCAATGATGGTGCTGGCGATCCTGCTCAACCTCTGCTCAGAGGCGGATGCTTTCATCGCGGCCTCATTCCGGGGACTTCTTCCCCTGCCGGCGCACATGGCATTTCTGCTGACGGGGCCCATGTTCGATCTGAAATTGTTGCTGATGTACCGGACCTTGTTCACGCGAAGGGCAATTCTGATCCTTTCGTGCATGATTCTACTGTCCGTATTTGTGGTGACTCTTGTTCTGGAATTCATGGGGATACCACTACAATGAACAACCTCAACCGATTTCTCTCGCGCTACTGGTGTCCCTTCTTATTGGTCGCTTGGTTCTGGTCGGTTTCCGGATTGCTGGTGGATCGAGCGTATACGGTTTTCCTACGCCCAGAGTTGGGTCTACTGCTTGTGGTGGCGCTGGCCGTGATGATGGGCTTCTTATTCGCTGAAATGCGCCAATGGGGACACCCGCGGGTGTTCGGGCTGGCCGGGGCGTCGCGCATGTTGATTCTGCTCGCCCCTTTGGTCTACATGTCCGTCGCACGCGGGGCATCGCTGGATTCCCGCGCTTTCCAGAACAGATGGACCGAGATGAGCGGGACAAATGCCGTTTTGAGGGCAGGAAACGAGATGGGCGCTATGAATTCCGCGGCCTCATCCAACACAGCGGTGGAAGCGACAATGCTGGACTTGACGTACAGTCCTGCTCGCTTCAAGAACCAGCAGATCGCCGTTATCGGAATGATTCACCGCGATTCCAAGATCAAGGAGAGGTTCGGATCCGACGCCTGCCTTCTATTCCGTTTTGTCGTGAGTTGTTGTGCCGCAGATGCCAGACCCGTTGCCATATTGACTGGAGGGGATGTTCCGGCAGATTGGGCCGACGACACATGGATTCGTGCGGAAGGGCGTTTTACCCTTCGTGATGACAAAGGCCAGCCGGTGCCAACTCTGGAAATCAGCACGGCAACCCGGATTCCGAAACCAAGGCAACCGTATTTGTACTGAACCGTGACGCCGCGGTCACGAAAGCCGCCGGCCTGCCGTTCCGGCGGCCAGGGAAGCATGCTTCCGCGCCAGCAACTATATCGCTTTACGATGAGATGGTTCGCAAGTCCCATCGCCTCTACGTCAGGGTTGAACCGTACCCATCGGTCATTTGCAGCGGAAGTGCCTGCGAATCAAGGAGAAGACGGACGGTCTTCTTACCGAACGGCCCTTCTTGGAAAATGGTCGGGGCGACTGGCGCTCGTTTGAACCTGACCCCCGACTGATCGTGCCGATTGCTGCGATTGTTGACGGCCCAGTGCAACCTTTTGTCGCATCGGTCCAGCGTCTTGCTCGGCTTTGCGTCTGAATCAATGCGGGTGCGCGTGGCGTAGGATGTGGGGACGCTCCAGGCCATGCGCCAGCATGAGATTCTCGTCAGAGAGAATCTCGACAGTGGGGCCTTGAGCAACAATGCGCCCGGCGTCCATGACCAAAACGTGACGGCACACCTCCACGACCAGTTCCAGGTCGTGGGTGGCGATGATCTTGGTGTGCTCAAAGGACAGTAAGTGCTCGATCAATCGGCGGCGGGCGCGCGGATCGAGATTGGATGACGGCTCGTCCATGACCAGAATGTCGGGCGACATGGCCAAGACGGTGGCGATGGCCACGGCCCGTTTCTCTCCCGCCGAAAGCCGGTATGGGGGCCGCTCGCGAAGGTGCGTCATCCCCACGCGCTCCAGCGCGGAAGCGACGCGGCTTTCAACCTGGTCCGGTGGCAGACCGGCATTCAAAGGGCCGAAGGCGACGTCTTCTGCCACCGTCGGCATGAACAACTGGTCGTCGGGATCTTGAAAGACCATCCCGACTGCGCGACGCGCCAATGCGGCCGTCTCCCGAGTTACGATGGTGTCGCCGATCCGGACGTCGCCGCGCGTCGTTGAGAGGTATCCGTTGAGGTGAAGGAGGAGCGTCGACTTGCCAGCGCCGTTCCCGCCGATCAGGGCAACCGCCCCGCCGTGCTCAATGCGAAAAGATACACCCCGCAACGCCTCCGTGCCATCCGGGTAGGCAAACGAGAGATCGCGGACCTCGACCACATGATGGCTCACATGGCACCCCCGGTCAGCAGGAGTCCGAACGCCTCCGCCAGATTCCACAGGCGGGCCGACACAAAGAAGAGAAGACAGCCCGCGACGAATATCGCATCCGACCACACGAACGAGGATGGACGCAGAACACGCACCTCGCCATCGAAGCCACGCGCAACCATGGCCCGATAGACGCGCTCGGCCCTGTCCATCGACCGGAGAAGGAGATGGCCAATCATTGAGCCATAGACTCGAAGACGCAGGGGACGACCGGACGACCGCATCTCCGCACTTCGTTTCATCTTGCCTGCCTGATCCGAGACCACAAAGAGGTAGCGATAGAGAAACAGCAATTGAACCACAAAGACGCGCGGGACTCCGAGCCGTTCCAGCGCCGCGCCCAAACGGTTCATGCCTGTGCAGGCTACAAGCGCAAGCGCAGCTCCGACAGTCAGGAAGAACCGGAACATGATCGAGCCGAACGACACCCATCCCCCCGAGATCGCAACGGTGCCGATAGTCGTGACCGGTGTCCGGTCCAGCAGGGGATTGAAGATCCCGATGAACAGGGCGAATGGCGCGGCAATGAGTATCTTCCGTGCGAGGTAACCCACCGGGATGCGGCCCAGCGAGATGAGGGCAATCGGATAGAGCAGAAACGGGGTCAGCGCGGAGACATCATGGCGTGGAAAGGACATCACGACGACGATAAACGCGAGGGTGACGATGGCCTTGGCCCGCGCATCGAGCCGATGCGCGGGCGTGTCCATGCGCCCGAGTTCGTCCATGCGCCCAATTTCGATCCAATCCTTTATCCCCATAACACTCCCGCCCAACCCTCAACCGTTTCCGCAAGTGCGCTGGATCGAGCGGGCCCTGAGCGCAATCCCGATCAGGCATGCCAAAGCCAGTGTCATCAATCCGCCGACGATTCCCGCCACGGACGTTCCTGCGTTGACCGCCGGCCAAGGCTCCGGTTCGGGTGCGGCGGCATGTTCAGCAGGCGTGGCGGTATCTGGTGCGGCCTCGCCGGACTTGAATCCGTAGTCGGGCAGGAATGCAGTCCTTTCCTGGACCTCCGCCAGACTCTTGTGGATACCGTCTCCGGGCCTTTCGAGTTCCTCTTTGCCGCTCACCTTGGCCATAGACCATTCCAGACCGTCCGGGTGCGTGGACGCGAACCAACTTGCCACTCCGCCCATAATGACAGCGGCGATTGCCAGTCCAATCAAGACGGGCCGCAGACTTACAGACGCCCCAGATGCCGGTGCCGCCTGCAACGCCTCCGGGCGCGCCTTGGCAACGAACGAGATCACCGCAGCTGTTGCCAACCCTTCCACTACGCCAATCGCGAGATGAATCGGCAACATCATGAGGACGAAGGTGCCGAAGGGCAATTCAGAGATACCGGATGCCTTGGTCTCCAGCACGACGCTAAACGCACCCAGTTGCAGCCCCACAACGGCGGCAATGATCGCGCCCACCCAGGCGCGCGAAGTACCGTAGTGCTCATTGACAATGGCCTTGTAGAGGAGCGGATAGGCAACGAACGCCGGAAAGAAGCCCAGGTTGAAAATGTTGCAGCCCAGCGCCAGCAATCCGCCATCCGCGAAGAAGAACGCCTGCACGGTCAATACCGAAGCCATGACCAAGAATGCCGCGTAAGGCCCGAGTAGTGCAGTCAGAATCAGCCCACCGCCAAGATGTCCACTCGATCCGGTTCCCGGAATCGAAAAGTTGATCATTTGCGCGGCGAAGATGAACGCGCCAAGAACGCCCATCATGGGAACGAGATTGTCTCGGATGGATGTCTTGACCTTGTTCGCGCAATAGGCAATCAGCCCGCCCGAGATCGCCCACATCGTCCCGCCCACGGCGGGGGAAATCAACGCATCTGCCATGTGCATCTTCTGTTCCTCCTACTTGTTGTCTTTGCCTGTGAATCCGAAAGCCCACGTTAGACCAGCCGTCGCCGTGAAGTCCGGCGCGTCGCCGGATATCTTCGATCCCCCGGCAATGTCCAACGTCAGACTCTCAATCGGATTCCATCGAAAGCCCGTGTTGTACTGCACGACCGTATCGGCACCGCTGGACATTTCCCGTTCAGCGAACACCTCGCCGACCCATTGCACCGTCTCAAGAATCTGATAGTCGGCGGCCATCCCGTAGTGCAGAACATCGTCGTCGGGGCCGCCGATCCAGCAGTACCCAACATTGAGGTGGACGCCCGCCTTCTCTCCAATGGCTCGCGACGCCACCCACGTCAGATCGTAGTCGGTCTTACCGCTTCCGAGTTCCCTGTTCTCATCGGCCGTTGGGAACTTCACTGACGGCACAATGGCATGACGCGCTCCGAGCGGGCAGGACTCCAGGAACTGCCATTTCGCGCCCAGCGTCAGATCGCCAATGCCATGTTCCCGAGTGCAATCCTCTCCGCCGTCATCCAATCGCTCGGTCCGTTCCTCAACCTGACCTCCGAATCCGACGCCGACTTCCACGCTGCGGACCACGCCATAGGTCAGTCCGAAAGGGAAGTCCCAGTGCTTGCAGTTGGATTCGTGCTCGTAGGCGGCTCCCGCCTCGAACTCGAACTGACCGACATCCACCGGGTCCGCATCATCAATCGCCAGCGGCCGACCGGCGAACGCTGACCCGGCCACGCAAAGCACTCCCGCCACTATCCATCCGACATTCTTCACTCGTCTCGCTCCTTTCCCTGTCTAACCATCATTGACTACGCCGCAGGCGTAATACCATCCTGAGAAACGTATTACTCTCACGCCAAAAAAAAGACGCCCACGCTACTGCACATCCTTCCCCGTGGTCGTCATCATCAAGGATACGTGTTTCAGACCCTTCAGAGACTTCAGCTTCTTCACCAACTGTTCCACATCTGCCGCCTTGCCCTTGACGATGATCGATTCCAGACAATTGTCATGATCAAGGTGCGCATGCTGGGCCGCAACCACTATGCGTTCAAAATCGTGTTGCGCGTCCACCAGTTCGCTGGCGAGGGTTCTCTCATGATGGTCATAGACTATGACGATGGCTCCGGCCACTTCTTTGCCTGACTGCCATTCCTTCTGCACGAGGGACTGGCGAATCATGGATTGGATCGCCTCGGAGCGTGTGGGATGGCCTTCGCCCTTCCACATGCCGTCAAAATGCTTCAGCAGATCGCCCCCAAGCGATACGCTGAATCTCACGGCTCCGCTCATCTGATATCATCTCCCTAGACGGTATTACGAAAGCAAGAAGCGTATTACTATCACTCGCCGACTGCTTGCGCAACATCAAAGTTGCAGACAATTACAGGGCCGCTCTGAATCGAATCGCTGCGAGGGACGGTTCGCAAGTCCCGTCGCCTCTCCATCCGGTTTGAACCGTACCTGTCGTCGCTTGCGGTGCAAGTGTCTGAGAATCAAGGGGAAAACGGCTGGTATTCTTGCCGAACGGCCGTTCTTGAAAAATGGTCGGGGCGACTGGCGCTCGTTTGAACCGTACCCCCAACTCATCGCGCC
>CAIKKV010000483.1 GCA_903828035.1 uncultured bacterium | reverse complement strand
TGCCCATGGGCGGCGGCAAGGGCGGCTCCGATTTCGACCCCAAGGGCAAGACCGATTCCGAGGTCATGCGCTTCTGCCAGTCGTTCATGTCCGAACTCTACCGCCACATCGGGCCCGACACCGACGTGCCCGCGGGCGACATCGGCGTGGGCGGCCGCGAAATCGGCTACCTCTTCGGCCAGTACAAGCGCCTGAAAAACGAATTCACCGGCGTCCTGACCGGCAAGCGGATGAACTGGGGCGGCTCCCTCGTCCGGCCCGAGGCCACCGGCTACGGCTGCGTCTATTTCGCCGAGGAAATGCTGAAGAGCCGCGGCGACTCCTTCGCCGGCAAGCTCTGCAGCGTCTCCGGCTCCGGCAATGTGGCCCAGTACACTGTTGAAAAGCTCAACCAGCTCGGCGCCAAGGTCGTCACGCTCTCCGACTCCAACGGCACCATCGTCGATGCGGCCGGCATCACCGCCGAAAAGCTCGCCTTCATCCTGGAGCTGAAAAACCTCCGCCGCGGACGCATCAAGGAATATGCGGACACGTTCAAGGCGCAATACCACGCCGGCGCCACGCCCTGGGCCGTCACCCGCTGCGACTGCGCCTTCCCCAGCGCCACCCAGAACGAAATCACCGACGCCGACGCGAAGACGCTCGTGAAGAACGGCTGCATGCTCGTCAGCGAGGGCGCCAACATGCCCAGCACCCCCGGCGCGGTCGAGGTCTTCCTGGCCGCCAAGACCCTCTACGGGCCGGCCAAGGCCGCCAACGCCGGCGGCGTGGCCACCTCGGGCCTGGAGATGTCGCAGAACTCCATGCGCCTGCAGTGGAGCCGCGAGGAGGTCGACCGCCGCCTGCACGACATCATGATCAACATCCACAAGCAGTGCTTCGAGACGGCCGAGGCCTACGGCCATCCCGGCAACCTGCTGATGGGCGCCAACATCGCCGCCTTCACCAAGGTCGGCGACGCCATGCTCGACCAGGGCGTCGTGTAAGCGCATGCCCGTCTCCTGGCCCTTCGCATCCGGCGGGCGATTTGACGCTTGAACCCCCCGCCTCCCCCCCGCTATGCTGTGGCCCAACATCACCCATGAAACTAATTATCCAGATCCCCTGCCTCAACGAGGAGTCCAGCATCGGCCAGGTGCTCGACGAGCTGCCCCGGTCCATTCCCGGAGTCGACGTCATCGAGACCCTCATCATCGACGACGGCTCCTCGGACCGCACCTGCGAGGTGGCCCGCGAACACGGCGCCACCCACGTGGTGAAGCTGATGCGCAACCGCGGCCTGGCCTACACCTTCCGCACCGGGCTTGAGGCGTGCCTCCAGCGGGGAGCGGACCTGATCGTCAACACCGACGGCGACAACCAGTACCGGGGGGCCGACGTCCCCCGCCTCGTGGCGCCCCTGGTGCAGCACCAGGCCGACTGCGTGATCGGCGTGCGCACCGTGAACGATATCCGGCACTTCTCCCCCCTCAAGAAGCTGCTCCAGCACCTGGGCAGCTGGACCGTGCGGAAGCTCTCCGGCACCACGATCCTCGACGCCACCAGCGGCTTCCGCGCCTTCACCCGCCAGGCGGCGGCCGGCCTCGACCTGGCCACCGACTACACCTACACGCTGGAGTCGCTGATCGCGCTGGGCAAGGACAAGGCCGTCATCGCCCAGGTGCCGATCACCACCAACCACAAGGTGCGCGAGTCGCGGCTCATCAAGTCCATCCGCAAATACGTGCTCCAGTGCGGAGCGGACATCATCCGCATCTACATGCGCTACGAGGCCTTCAAGACCTTCGCCTCCCTCGGCGGGTTCACCATGCTCCTCGGCGCCGGCTGCGGCCTCTATTACACCGTGGACCGGCTGCTCTTCAACGGCCGCAGCAACCTGATGCTGGCCTTCTTCTCGCTGCTCACCCTCACGGGCCTACTCTTCGTCATGCTGGGCTTCCTGGGCGATGGCATCGCCGCCAACCGCCGGCTTCTCAATAAAATCAGCCGCCACATCCGGCTCAACGATCTCGGGTCCGGCCCCGCCTAACCTCCGGCACACAGGACGCTCATGATTTCGGTCGCGGTCATCTCGTTCAACCGCCGGGAGTGCCTGCGCCTGTGCCTCAACGGGCTCTATGCCCAGCAGGGCGGCGTGCCGTTCGAAATCATCGTCGTCGACCAGGGCTCCACCGACGGCAGCCTGGAGCTGGTCCGCGCCGACCAGGCCGGCCACCCCGGGCTGCGCCTCGAAATCCTGCCCGATCCCTCCCTGAACGCGAAGCGGAACCGGGGCCTGGAGCGGGCGCGCTACGACCGGGTGGCGTTCATCGACGACGACGCCGTTCCCGATTCCGGCTGGATCGCCGCCCTGGCCCGCGCCTTCGGGGCGCCCGGCCGGATGATCGTGACCGGCTCCGTGCTGCCGCTCACGCCCGGCTACCGCCGCACGGTGAGGGACAACCCCCGCCCGCGCCTCTGGCGGAACCGGTTCGCCGACAAGCTGGTGATCTGGCGCTGCGGCTGCGGCACGAACATGGCCGTGCACCGCGAGTGCGTGAGGCGGATCGGCCCGTTCGATCCGGCCGTGGGAACGGGCACCGCCCTGGGCGGGTGCGGGGACGAGGTTGATTTTTTCCTGCACGCCCTGGATGCCGGGCTGGCGATCCAGTACGATCCGTCCGCGAAGGTCTATCACCATCAATCGGCCGATCCCGCCGTGCTTGAGCGCCGGATGTGGAATTATTACTACGGCATCGCCGCGCTGATGCGCCGCAAATACGCCCGTCACCCGGTGGCCCGCCCCATGCTGGCCCTGCGCCTGGGCCATGCCGCCGCCCTGCTCGCCGCCCATACCCTCTTCTGCCGCCGCGATCTGGTCCGCGGCGACCTCTGCGCCCTCCGCGGCACCTGGCAAGGCTGGTTCGGCGCTTAATGGCGCCCAGCGCGGTGAAGGCTTGGCGGGGTTGTGGCGTTTCGGGCGTTCCCTGGCGGCACGCGAGCTGGCTTCCGCCCAAAGCCCGCTTAGGAAATGTACAACGCCATTCATTCCGCGTGAAGGTGTTATCGGGCTTTTTCAAGGGGATAGGTCATCCCGCAGTAACCAAATAGCCGAACAACCCCACCACGATCCTTAGGCATGCATGGTCCGCGTCTGCAAACTTGAAATTGGGCGGACCTCCCGCTATTCTCCTACATTCCAAGGAGAACGAGATGACCCAGCCCCAGACCGCTCCCTGCCTCCGCGCCATTGGCGCCGCGTTTGATATTCCCGGCGATTTCCAGGATGCCCGGCCCTACGGAAACGGCCACATCAACGACACGTTTGTCTCCGAATACGGGCAAAACAGCCGCCAGGTCCGCTATATCCACCAGCGCATCAACGACCGCATCTTCAAACAGCCCGCCGTGATCATGGACAACATCCAGCGCGTCACCGCGCACCTCCGCCACAAGCTGGCCGAGCGCGGAATCCAGGACTCGCGCCGAGCCCTCACCCTCGTCCCCACCCGCGAGGGAAAGCCCTTCCACCTCGACCTCGAAGGCAAATACTGGCGCACCTACATTTTCATCGAAAACGCCACCAGCCACGATGTCATTACCGACCCCCGCCAGGCCCGCCAGGCCGCCGCCGCCTTCGGAGCCTTCCAGGAAATGCTGCGCGACATGCCCGGCCCCCGCCTGACCGAGACGATCCCCCTCTTTCACCACACCCCCTCCCGGTTCGCCGCGCTCGAGGCCGCCATCGCGGCCGACCCCCACCAGCGCGCCGCCTCCTGCCGGGCTGAAATCGACTTCTGCCTGGCCCGCAAGGGCATCACCGGCGAGCTGATCCGCCTCCAGGAGGCCGGCCTCATCCCCGAGCGCGTGACCCATAACGACACCAAGATCAACAATGTCATGCTGGACAACCAGACCGGCGAAGGCGTCTGCGTGATCGATCTCGACACCGTCATGCCCGGCCTGGCGCTCTATGACTTCGGCGACATGGTCCGCACCTGCACGAGCCCGGCCGCCGAGGACGAGAAAGACCTCTCCACGGTGACCATGCGCATGCCCGTCTTCCGCGAGATCGTCGAGGGCTACCTCTCCGCCACCGGCTCCTTCCTGACCCGGGCGGAGCGCGAAAACCTTCCGTTTTCGGGCAAATTGATCACCTTCGAGATCGGCATCCGCTTTCTGGCCGACTACCTTTCCGGCGACGTCTACTTCAAAACCCACAGGCCCGGCCACAACCTGGACCGCTGCCGCACCCAGTTCGCCCTGACCGCCTCCATCGAAAGCCAGGAAAAGGATATGTTGAACCTTGTGATGAAAACCTGATTTTTTTGATTGCGGCAGTCCGTGTGGATTTCCTATGATGATCGACAGTTTGATCAAACCAGTTGAAGTGAGGGGCCCGTGAATATTTACGTTGGGAATCTGTCGTACGACGCCGCTGAGAAGGATCTTCGTCAGGCTTTCGAGGCATTTGGAACCGTTTCGAACGCTTCGGTCATCATGGACAAGCTGACAGGCCGCTCCCGCGGCTTCGGCTTTGTCGAAATGCCGAACCAGGCCGAAGGCCAGAAGGCCATTGAAGGCCTGAACGGCGCCGATCTTTGCGGTCGGCCCCTCCGCATCAATGAAGCCCGTCCGAAATCCGAAGGCGGCCCCCGCGGCTTTGGCGGCGGTGGCGGCGGGTTCGGTGGCGGCGATGACCGCGGTGGCGGCGGGTTCGGTGGTGGTGGCGGCGGGTTCGGTGGTGGTGGTGGTGGTGGTGGTGGTGGCGAACGTCGCGGCGGTGGCGGCGGCGGCGAACGTCGTGGCGGTGGCGGATTCGGCGGCGGCGGCGGACGCGGTGGCGATCGTCGCGGCGGTGGCGGATTCGGCGGCGGCGGGCGCGGCGGCGATCGTTAGATCAGTGGATCTTTTTGAAGCCATCGGCACGCGCCACAGCTACCGGGGGGAATACCGGTCCGATCCGGTCCCCCGGGAGCATCTCCGGCAGATTGTCCAAGCCGGCATCCAGGCTCCTTCCGGCTGCAATGCCCAGACCACCTCATTTATCATCGTGGACGACCCGGCCCTCGTTGTAAAGGTGCGTGAAATCGTAACGCGCCCGTTCCTGGCCGGGGTTCCCGCTTTTATCGTGTGCGTCATCGATTCCCGGGAAGTCTACCGGAACTGCTCGTTTGCGGCCGAGGATTGCGCCGCGTCCACCGAAAACATGCTGCTCGCCATCACGGCCCTGGGCTATGCCAGCGTCTGGCTCGACGGCGTTCTCCGCACTCAGAATATCAAAGAGAGCCTTTCCGCCCTGCTCGGGATCCCCGACGGGCGGGAACTCCGCATTCTGCTCCCCATTGGCCGCGCCGCCTTGCCCGCCTCCCAGAAAGAACGCATGCCCTTCGAGCAACGCGCCTGGTTCAACCGCTACGGCGCCTGATAGCAGCCTTTTTCTTTACTGTTGCATTTGCCCGGATGATTATCATATTATGCATCACGTTTGTCGTCAGGCCTCTAGGTCGGCCTTGGGCCGGAAGACCTGATGATGACGCGAGTAGAGTCTGACAAGGAGGGTGGGCGATCTAGAAAGCGAATGTTTCGAGTCAATGTCTAACGAGTACAAGTTCAAGAACCAGTCGAATAAGTTTGTTTGGAGTTAAGAAGTGAATATTTACGTCGGTAACCTTTCTTTCAGCGCCTCGGAGGCCGACCTCCGCTCGGCATTTGAGCAGTATGGCAGCGTCTCCACGGCCTCCGTGGTCATGGACAAGATGTCCGGGCAGTCCCGGGGTTTCGGATTCATCGAAATGCCGAACAACGCCGAAGCCACGAAGGCCATCGAAGGCCTCAATGGCGCCGACCTGTGCGGCCGGCCCCTGCGCGTTAACGAAGCCCGGCCGAAGCCCGAAGGTGGCCGCGGCGGTGGCGGCGGCGGCTACGGCGGCGGCGGCGGAGACCGCGGCGGTCGCGGTGGTGGCCGTTTCGACCGCTAAGGTCGAGGGGTAACCCAAAAAAAAAGGCATCCTTAACCGGCTGCCTTTTTTTTATGCCCGCAAGCGAACCCTCATCCGTCTCAAGGGTTCCACAGATACATCAGCCGCGGCGACTTGGGCTGCAACAGCCCCTGGAAAGGGCCCATGGTCGTGCGGGATTGGGCCATCAGCAGATCCAGCAGCGACGACTGCTGCTCGTACTTGTAGATCTTCACCGACTCCACATCCAGCAATTCTTCCGTCTTCTTGACGGCATCCTCCCAATATCCCTCCGAATCCACCAGCTTCGCATCAATGGCCTGCCGGGCTGTCAGGATGCGGCCGTCGGCTATCCCCTTCACCTGGTCGATGGGCAGATGCCTCCCCTCGGACACCAGCCTCACGAACCGGGCGTACATATCGTCCACAACTCCCTGCACCAGAGCCAGTTGCTCCGGAGTAACCTCCCTCAGCGGATTCAGCAGGTCCTTGTTGACCCCCGACTTGATCGTGACGTCCTTCACGCCCAGCATATCGCCCAGGCCCTTGAAGTTCATGGTGCTCATCAACACGCCGATGGACCCGGTTATGGTGGTCGGCTGCACCACGATATAATCCGCCGCCATGGAGATATAGTAGGCGCCGGACGCCGCCACATCGCCAAACAGGGCCACCACTTTGCGCCCTTTCTGGGCCTTTTTGAAGTCGAGCAGCGCCTTGTAAATCACATCCGAGGCCGTCACCTCGCCGCCGGGGCTGTCCACTTCGAGGATAATGGCCTTCACATCCTCATCCTGCGTGGCATCCTGAATGCAGGCCAGCACATCGCCCACCGGATCCGAAATGTTACCAAGCACCCCGGAAGACGTGGAGCGCGTCAGAACACCGAAGACGGGAATGCGGACAACAACGGTGTCGCCCGAACCATAAGACCAGGTCCGATCCAGGTTGGGATACTCATCCGCCCCGGCCTCTTCAATCATCGGCTTGAACCGGCCGGCAGAACCCGCGATTGAAAATGCCCCCACCGCCAGGGCGGCGACCAGGGCTGAAAGCCCCACCGCCAGAACGACGCCGCACGAGATAGCCGCCGGCAGGCAGCCCGACCCCGATCGCTGTTGTGCCATATCTTGCTCCTTTACCCTATCGCCCGCCAGAATAGCCCCCATTCCCGCCCTCGTCAATTCACGTTACTCACGAGACCCTATATCGCCCTTAACTATTATTTTGTACGATTTACTTGACGTGATCCTTCAATACAACTATATGTAGTGCCGCTGACTAAAAAAAGCGCTACATCTTGTATTTACAAAACATTTTTACAAAAGGCATGCAATGAAGTCGAATCGCAAGGCGCAGGCGGATGCTGTAACAAAGAACCTGGGGCTCACGGACAACGGCCTCGCCGTCCTGAAAGCGCGCTATCTGACCCGGGACGAAAAGGGCGAGATCATCGAAACCCCCGAGGGGCTTCTCCGCCGCGTGGCCGCCGCCATCGCCGCCGCCGAAAAGGAATACGGGGCCGATGCCGCCGGCGTGGAAGCCATGGCCGAAAGCTTCTTCCGCCTCATGGCGGACGGCACCTTCATGCCGAACTCCCCCACCCTGATGAACGCCGGCCGCTCCGCCGGCATGCTCTCGGCCTGCTTCGTGCTTCCCGTGGACGACACCATCGACGGCATTTTTTCCAGCATCAAGAACACGGCGCTGATTCAGAAAGCCGGCGGCGGCACGGGCTTCAGCTTCAGCCGGCTGCGCCCCAAGGGCGACCGCGTCGCCTCCAGCAGCGGCACCACCTCCGGCCCCATCTCCTTCATGAAGGTGTTCGGCAAGGCCACCGATGCCATCCAGCAGGGCGCCTTCCGCCGCGGCGCCAACATGGGCATCATGCGCGTCGACCACCCGGATATCGTCGACTTCATCAACGTGAAGCAGGACCTGGGCGAGCTGACCAACTTCAACCTCTCCGTGGGCCTGACGGAAGCCTTCATGCGCCAGCTTCTCTCCAACCCCTCCGCCGATCACGTGGTGCGCAATCCCCGCAGCGGCGTCGAGTCGAAGCTGACCAAGGCGGATGGCCAGTCCTGGACGACCGGCGAGATGTTCGACCTGGTCATCGAGCGGGCGTGGCGCACGGGCGAGCCGGGCGTCGTCTTCCTCGATCGCATCAACGAGGACAACCCCACGCCGCACATCGGCGTCATTGAAGCCACCAACCCCTGCGGCGAGCAGCCCCTGCTCCCCTACGAAAGCTGCAACCTCGGCAGCATCAACCTGGCCACGTTCGTCCGGGCCGCGCTCCCCCAGGCCTCCTTCGATTTCGAGGCCTTCCGCCAGGTGATCCGCCTCTCCATCCGCTTCCTCGACAACGTCATCGACGTCAACCGCTACCCCATTCCGGAAACCGCCGAGATCAGCCGCAACAACCGGAAGATCGGCCTGGGCGTCATGGGCTTTGCCGATGCGCTCTTCGCGCTGGGCATTCCCTACGATAGCGAAGAGGGCGTGGCGTTCGCCGAAAAGGTGATGCAGTTCATGAACGAGGAGTCGCACCGGGCCTCCGAGGCGCTCGCGGCCGAGCGCGGCGTGTTCCCCAATTGGATCGGAAGCACCTGGGAGCAGCGCGGCGTCCGGATGCGCAACGCCGGCACCACGACCGTCGCCCCCACGGGCACCATCAGCATCATCGCCAACTGCTCCGGCGGCATCGAGCCGCTCTTCTCCCTGGTGTTCTTCCGCAACGTGATGGAGGGCCAGCGCCTGCTGGAAGTGAACGGACTCTTCGAGCGCACCGCCAAGGAGCAGGGCTTCTGCAACAAGGAGCTGATGGAGCAGATCGCCGCCAAGGGCTCCATCCGTGCCATGGAGTCCATTCCCGAAGCCGTGCGCAGGATCTTCTGCACCGCCCACGACATCGCCCCCGAGTGGCACATCCGCATGCAGGCGGCCTTCCAGAAGCACTGCGACGCCTCCATCTCCAAGACCATCAACTTCCCGCACGACGCGACCGTCGAGGCCGTCCGGAAGATTTTCCTCCTCGCCTACGAGCACCGCTGCAAGGGCGTGACCGTCTACCGCGACGGCTGCCGCCAGAACCAGCCGATGGCTCTCTCCGACAAGCCCGTCGCGGAAAAGGAGAAGAAGAAAGCCGGCCCGGCCAGCCCCATCCGCCCCATGCCGCTGCCCGAAATCATGTCGGCCATCCGCATCAAGCAGGTCACGCCCTTCGGCAACATGCACATCAAGATCGTGGTCGATCCCGTCTCGCAGCGCGAGTATGAGATCTTCGCGCAGCTCGGGAAGGGGGGCGACCTGGCCTGCTCCGACCTGGAGGGCATGTGCCGCCTGATCTCGCTCTACCTCCGCGTCAACGGGTCCCTGAAGGACATCGTGGCGCAGCTGGATGGCATCGGCTCCAGCCTCTCCGTTCCCACCAAGGACGGGCGGATCGCCTCGCTGGCGGACGGCCTGGCCAAGGCGATCCAGAAGTACCAGCGCGCCAAGGCCATCGCGGGCCTTCACGCGCTGCTCCTGGGCACGGCCGACCTCTCCTCCATCTCGCGGGGCACCAAGGCCGACCACAACCCGTCGGCCGACGCCGCGAACGAAAGCGAGCTCAACGACTACAAGATCCGCTGCCCGGAATGCGGCGGCGTCCTGATGTTCGAGGAAGGCTGCACCAAGTGCCACGGGTGCGGCTATTCGCAATGCTAGTGAAAGGCGTCGCTCCTTTTGCTATGATCCGCCCATGAGAAAATGCCCTTTTCTTCTGGTGCTCGCGCTGACGGCCCTTGCGTCACACGCCGAGAACATCACCAACAACGGCCGTGTCTATATCGATGTCGCCCTGCTCACCAACCGGTGTGATGCCGGCGGCATCACCTTCTCCCACCGGGCGGGCGTCGCCCGGATCGACTTCATGAACCTGGGCGCGCCGGACCAGGCCCGGTTCGGCTTCAACCCCGCCCGCTATTCGGCCTTCAAGGAGGACGAAGCAAAACGCCGGGCGGCCTCGCCTCCCGTCATGAACCCACCGCCCGAGCCCCCCTCCTTCCAGCCACCGCATCAGCCAACGGCGGAAACCCGGATCATCCGCCGGACCGTGATCATCACCAACTCCCCGCCGCCTTTAGCGCCGTCTTTTGCGCCCCTGAGCTCATCTCCCATGACCACCCTCGGCCCGGACAACGACAAGATGAACGCCACCCGCCTGAAGGCCATTCAAAAGGCCATGGAAATCAACAGCGCCAACCGCAAACGGTAAGACGTTTTTAGGAACGGCCTGCTTCCTATTATTTATCGTTATTGGACTAGATGGTGTACACGGCCGCCTCGAAGCTACATTCAGTCGCCCTTTATCTCCGTGTGACCGCAGCCGTCGGGCTCCAAGCGGGAAACCCAATCGCGCGCCGCCCAAGCGTGCTCGACAGAGCCGCGGGCGCGCGAGGGCAGTGTCGTTGCGGCGTTTCGATCGGCGTTAACGGAAGAGGTGATTTCGAGGCTCAGCCGCCTGAAGGCGAGGCGGCGTGGCCTTGCG
>CAIKKV010000482.1 GCA_903828035.1 uncultured bacterium | reverse complement strand
TGCGTTGCGATCCCTCCCCAACGTGACCGTATGGCGTTCGGCCGGAAAAGGAATTATCGTGAAAGACTTTGTAACCCTGCACGCACTTGCGAAAATGATCGATCACTCGTTGCTCCATCCCACGATGACCGATGAAGACATTGCAAGAGGATGTGCGTTGGCAAGAGAATGCGATGTGGCGACGGCGTGCATAAAGCCCTATTGCATTTCCATGGTGTGCGATCTGCTCGCGGGATCCGGGGTTGGCGTGTGTCCCGTGATCGCGTTTCCGCACGGGAACAGCATGACGGCCATCAAGGTCAAGGAGGCGGAAATGGCGGCACAGGCTGGCGGAAGCGAGATTGACATGGTTGTCAACATCGGGAAGGTGCTGGGTGGGGATTGGAACTATGTGTCGGCGGAGATCAAGGCCGTCAATGATGCGGTCGTTGCGAACAAGGCCATTCTGAAGGTGATATTTGAGAACGATTATCTGCAGGACAGTCAGATCATACGGCTGTGCGAGATCTGCTCCGAGCATCATGTCGCCTTCGTCAAGACATCATCGGGATACGGTTTTGTCAGGCAGGCCAACGGAATGTACAATTATCAGGGCGCCACAGATCATCATCTCCGGTTGATGCGAAAGCATTCGTCACGAGACATTCAGGTCAAAGCGGCAGGAGGCATCCGTACGCTTGACGATCTCTTGCGCGTCAGGGGACTCGGTGTTGCCAGAGTGGGGGCAACCGCCACCGAGGCGATTCTTGATGAGGCGAAACGAAGAGGGATTGTTTGATTACCGAACCGCCGACTGCCTGCCGCCGCGAGTGCGGCTCAGACCGAGGCCGGGCATCGGGTCAGGAGACGCGATGGAATATACGCGGAAGGACGGATTGATTCTCATGGCGCTGGAGGGGGCTGACAACGGTGGGGGCGCAACCTTGTCGGGGGCAATCGCGTTCGCCGAGATGCTTGAGCGTCAGGTGCCGTCAGCCGGGGAGTGGAGTCATGCACTCACGTGCTTTCTTCGCGCGCAGATTCTTTGTGTTACGGGCAGCCGGTATGTTCTGTCAGACGACATTCGTGCACAGATCAAGCTGAGCATTGGCATAGAGGGCCTGTGGGCGGAATTGCCGGATAAAGGACAGGCCGTTCTGAAGGCGCGGCGTGATGTTGCGACAACGACACGGGAAATCATCGTTACGCCAGAAGACGTTGCAGAGGCATTGGCGGGAATCCGAAAGACCCGGCCAGACCGGGGTGCGTAGAGCTTGTCCTGTGGACGAGGTGTTTATCTTTCTGCAGGAGCCCGGCGCTATTCCCATCCATGGCAGGGACTATCCTGGCGATGTTGTCGTCGTTTCGGCGGGCGAAGAGCACCCCGCGTCTCCATCGCGTCGGTTCTGGTACGCTTTGGAACTTTTCGCGTTGGAACTTGTCGAGTGTTTCGTAGTTGTAAGTCGGATGGTCGAGCCGCTACCATGCCCCCTTGCCAGTAAAGGGCTCCCGTGCCGTGTGTCGGACCGGGTGAGACCGCATCTTCTGGCATCGAAAGCGAGATTATGACGTCAGTTCACTGGTTCATTGTTCTGCTGGTAACGGGGGCGACGCTGGTGGGGGCGGAGGTGTTTCTTCCGGGCGCCGTGATGGGGATAGCAGGGGCGGTCGCTCTTCTCGGGGCGCTGGTGCTTGGCTTTATCGCATTTCCGGGCTACGGTCCTGTGATTGCGGCAAGCATATTCGGGTTCGTGGGTTTGATGGTCTGGGTATGGATTCGATACTTCCCGCGCAGCGCCATTGGACGGCGCATGGCCGTGGCCGATGATCTATCGGGGGCCAAATCAGCGGATCCGCGATGCCAGGCGCTACAGGGGCTGACGGGGGTGGCGGTTTCGGAACTGCGGCCCGCCGGTTTTGCCTTGTTGAACGGGAATCGCGTGGACGTGGTTACGCGAGGAGAGATGGTGGCAAAGGACACCCCGGTGCGGGTGGTGAAGGTTGAGGGGAACAGAGTTGTGGTAGCGAAAGACGAAAGGAGCTGAATATGTTGGGTGCAAATGGTGCGTTGGTGTTCATGATTATTCTGGGGATATTGGTGATATCCTTCCTGGGGGTCGTTTTCTTTTTCCTGGGCGTTTACATCCGGGCCTTCATGTCCGGCGCCAAGGTGGATTTGTGGTCGTTGATCGGCATGAAGCTTCGCCGCGTGCCGCCGGCATTAATTGT
Organism: uncultured bacterium; assembly: GCA_903828035.1. Next base: position 695 of record CAIKKV010000482.1, on the reverse strand, counting down.
CGATGCGCGGATTCGCTGCGTGAAGGCCGGTATTGACCTGTCGACGAACGCGCTGGAAAGCCATTACCTTGCCGGTGGTGACGTCGATAACGTGACGGATGCACTGATCGCGGCAGACAAGGCAGGAATCGAGCTGAACTTTCAGCGCGCGGCGGCGATCAATCTGGCGGGGCGCGATGTGCTGGATGCGGTTCGCACCAGCGTCATTCCCAAGGTTATCGATTGTCCGGATGCGGCCAAGGGGCAGGCTCAGATGCTCGACGCCGTGGCGAAGGACGGTATTCGTCTGCTCGTCAAGGCACGGGTAACGGTGCGCACAAACCTCGACCGCCTGGTGGGGGGTGCGGGGGAGGATACCATCATCGCTCGTGTGGGTCAGGGCATTGTCAGCGCAATCGGTTCGTCATCGACCTACAAGGATGTGCTGGAAAACCCGGACAGCATCAGCCGCAAGGTGCTGGACAGCGGATTGGATTCGCAGACGGCCTACGAAATTGTTTCGATTGATATTGCGGATATCAGTGTGGCGGGAACCGGCAACAACGATATTGCCAACGTGGGGGCCATGCTGGAGACCGAACGTGCCGAGGCCGACAAGAAGTTACGGCAAGCGGAGGCCGAGGGGCGTCGTTCGATGGCCGTCGCGTTGGAGCAGGAAATGCGTGCACGTGTTTCCGAAATGCAGGCAAAGGTTG
>CAIKKV010000481.1 GCA_903828035.1 uncultured bacterium | reverse complement strand
TGGCCCAGATCCGGCGGGCGCTGGACGAAGGCCATGTCATTCAAAATGTGCAGGACGCGGCCCAATCCCTTCGCGATATCACCACCAAAATCAACAGCGGCGACGGCCTGCTGGGCCGCTTGATCAACGACGCCGAGGTCGCGAACGACTTCAAAGCCCTGTCGACCCAGTTGAAAGAGGTGGCCGGACGCATCGAGAGGCATGAAGGCGCCCTCGGCAAGCTCCTGTCTTCGGATGACACGCTGTATCAGGATCTTTCCGCCACCGTGGCGTCCATCAAGAACATTTCAGGGCGGATTGAGAAGGGCGAGGGGACGATGGGCCGGCTGATGGGCCCGGACGATACGCTGTATCGCGACCTGGAAGCCACCGTGGCCTCCATCAAGACGGTAACCGCCCGGATCGAGAAGGGCGAAGGGACTGTGGGCAAGCTCCTGAGCCCCGATGACACGCTGTACCGGGATTTTCACGACGCCGTTGCCGCGCTTAAGTCGACGGCCCAGAAAATCGACAACGGGACAGGCACGATCGGCAAGCTCGTCAACGACGATGCGGTCTACCAGGACCTGAAGGCCAGCATGTCGGAGGTCAAGGCGTTCATCCAGGATTACCGCGAGACGGCCCCGGTTGTCTCCTTCGGCAGCCTTCTGGTCGGCGCCCTGTAATCAGCTGGCCAGGCAGAGGATGGCCACGCCGGCCAGGATGACGATCAGCGCTCCCGCTTTGGGCCGGATGTAGGCATCCCGGAAGAGCAAAGAGCCCGCGGTGAAGGCCAGCAGGACGTTCGACCGTCGAATCAGCGATACAATCGAAATAAGCACTCCGGGCTCGCTGAGCGCCTTGAAATAGAGCCAGTCGGCTCCCACCAGGAGGAGCCCCACGGCCGCAATGGTCCAGCGCCAGCGAAACGGGGTGCGCTGAAGCCGGGCCGCCCGCTGCACCAGCCAGCTCGCGCCGAGAACCACGACCAGGTCCACGCAGAACCAGAATTGAACGATATCGCGCGGGATATGGCAGGTTTGCAGGAGGTATTTGTCGAATAAGGCCGACGCCGCGCCCAGCAACGTGGCTCCAAATGCCATGAACACGCCGCGGTGCCGCAAGAAATGAATGCCTTCCTTTTTGCCCACCCGGGAGAACAGGCCGTACCCGATCAGGACGACGGCGATCCCGAGGGCCTGCCACAGCGTGGGCCTCTCGCCGAATATCAGGATGGCGCCCGCCAGGGTCCACACCGGGGCGCTGGCCCGAATGGGCGACATGATCGTGATCGGGAGCGCTCGCATGGCGTAGTAGGCCAGGATCCACGATCCGGCCACAAGCAGCGTCTTGAAGCCAACCAGCAGGAAGGGGCCGGGGCCGACGGTCATCACCTCGGCCCATCGGCCGCCCAGCAGCACGGCCGCCACGAAGGCTGCCGAGCCGATGGCGGTGGCCCAGAACAGCACCGGCATGACGGCGTTCTGCCTGACGGCGTGTTTCTTGGCCACGTCGTAAAGGCCGAGTCCAATCGCCGACGCTACAATTAGAGGAACCCACATATCCGGCCTTTCGGAAAGGAGGCATCTTGCGAATCAGGACGGATAAAGTCAAAGAGAATCCAATGGCGGGAAAAAGCTCCTCTCGCGGGGCGCTTCAGGGAAAACAGAGATCGATGACCGCATCGAATGTGTCGACGAAATGGGGGGCGAGCCCCTTGCGGATATGCGCCGGAAGCTCGTCGAAATCCTTTTTGTTTTCACCTGGGAAAATCAACATTTTGACTCCGGCCCGGCGGGCCGCAATGGTCTTTTCCTTCACGCCTCCAATGGGCATGACCAGCCCCGTCAGGGACAGTTCGCCGGTCATGGCCATCCGCCTGCGGATGATCTTGCCGGTCACCATGGAGTACAGGGCCGTCGCCATGGTGATGCCGGCGGAGGGGCCGTCCTTGGGTGTGGCGCCCGCCGGCACATGAAGATGAACCTGGTTGTTCTCGAAAAAGGATTTGTATTTTTCAAGGGCGCCGAGCTTGCCGCGAACCACGCTGTACGCGATTTCGGAGGATTCCACCATGACCTTGCCGAGCTGGCCCGTTTGTTTGAACCCGGGCGTTTTGGAGGGCACCCCGGTGGCCTCGATGTACATCGTGGTCCCGCCCATGCTCGTCCAGGCCAGTCCCATGACAATGCCCGGCTTCCGCTGGCTGAAGGGATCGTTATCGGTGAACTGGCGCTTGCCCAGGTA
>CAIKKV010000480.1 GCA_903828035.1 uncultured bacterium | reverse complement strand
GGTGAAAGTAAATGAATAAGGCAGACTCCGAGCCCGGGCAAGATTCCACCAGAATGGTTGTTTTCGCGCGCTGTAAGCATCTGCGAATAGGATAGATGAATTTAAAGTCCATACGTATGGACCGGGCAGATCGAATCAGCCGAAGGCGCTTCTGCCGGCTTGGGCCGGGAACGCCGCACCCCCGCTGGTGCTGCCATACCAGCTCAACAGAAAGCTAAGGCGAGGATTTTGGAAATTAGAGGATGGCGACTTCCGGTTCAAGGCTCACACCAGACCGGCGGCGCACGGAGTCGCGGATCAGCTCGAGCAGGGCCAGCAGGTCGGAGGCCTGGCAGCCGGGTTCGGCCACCAGGATGTTGGCATGCCGCTCCAGCGCGCGCGCGCCGCCCAGGGCTTTTCCCTTCCAGCCCGCCTCCTCGATCAGCTGGCCGGCAAACATGTCGGGCGGGTTTTTGAAGACGGATCCCGCGGAATGCAGGCCTTTCATCCAGCCGCGCTTGCCCTTGATTTCCTCGCGCCGCGCGCGGATGAGGGCCGGGTCGCCCTTGGCCAGCACCAGCCCCGCCTCCAGGACGATCCGGTTCTCCAGGGAGGGGCACCGGCGATAGCTGAAAACCAGCTCTTCACGGGTCAGCCGATGCACCGTTCCATCGACTTCCGCCACTTTCATCCAGGCCACGCACCGCCCGATGTCGCCGTCGTAGGCGCCGGCGTTCATCCGCAGCAGGCCGCCGAGGCGGCCCGGGATCCCCTCCAGCCACTCCAGGCCGGTGAGGCCCGCCTTTTCGGCCGCATCCGCGAGCCGGGCCGCCGGGCAGGCGGGGCCGACCGTGACGGTGGCACCCTCGATGCGAAGGGTGGCGAAGGCCGCGGCGGAGAGCCGCAGCGCGATGCCGCGCAGCCCCGTGTCGGGAATCAGCAGGTTGCTGCCGCCGCCGATCACGGTGACCGGCACGCCGGCCCGGTTTGCGCGGGAGAGCAAGGCGACCAGGTCGTCTTCCGAGCCCGCCTCCACCCAGGCGTCGGCTTCCCCGCCCACGTGGTAGGAGGTCTTGATCCCCAGCGGTTCGTTCAGGCGGACGAGGGAGGCGGGCAGCGGCTCGGCCAGGATCGGCTCGCACGGCTCGCGCCACAGGCGCGGGCCGGCGGTTCTTGTGACGGCCAGATCCGCTTTCGCCCAGGCGGCGATTTGCTCCACATCGCCCGCGCCCATGACCAGGAGCAGGTCGCCGGGCTCCAGCCGGTGGCGCAGGTCGAGCCACGCCTCGCGCAGGGAGCGCGCCAGGCGGGGGGCGCTTCCCGACTCCCGGAAGCGGCGGTAGAGATCCCAGATCGTGCCGCCTTCCAACGGCTCCTCGGAGGCGGCGTAGACCGGCACGAGCGTCAGGTCGTCCACGCCCTCGAAGGCCGGCGGGAAATCGGCGCCCAGCGCGAGGGTGCGGGTGTAGCGGTGGGGCTGGTAGACGGCGAGTATCCGGCGCCGGCCCTGGCGGCGGGCGGTCTGGATGGCGGTGCGGATTTCGGAGGGGTGGTGGGCGTAGTCGGAGACGACCAGCACATCGGGCCGGTCGATGATCCGGTCAAAGCGGCGGCGCGGCAGGGCGAAGCCGGCGAAGGCCGACTGGATCTGCTCGAACGTCAGGCCGAGCGCGAAGCCGGCCGCCGCCACGGCCAGGCTGTTCAGGATGTTGTGCCGGCCGGGCACGGGCAGCTCCACGCGGCCGAGGGGCTGGCCGTCGCGGACCAGCGTGTAGGCGATGCGGCTGGCGCCCTCCTCCGGATCGGCCGCGCGGAAAGCGGCCTGCGGGGAAAAGCCGTAGCCCACCGCGCCGGGAATGGCGGAGGCCAGGCGGGCGGCGCGGGGATCGTCGGCGCAGTAGATCACGCGGCGGGCCTGGCGCATGAACGTGATGAAGCAGGCCTCGAAGGCGGCCGCGTCGGCGAAGTGCTCCATGTGGTCGAACTCGATGTTGGTCACCACGGCGATATCGGGGGCGTAGAGCGCCAGGGTGCCGTCGGATTCGTCGCCTTCGGTGACGAACAGGTCGGGCGCGCCCGCGCCGGCCATGGTGCCCTGGTCGTCCACATGGCCGCCCACGAAGAAGGAGGGGCGGCGGCCGGCAGCCTGGAGCAGGCGGGCGAGGAAGGCGGTGGTGGTGGTTTTGCCGTGCGTGCCGGCGACGACGACCGAGCCGGCTTCCGGCAGCAGGGCGGGGAGCACTTCGCCGCGGAGGAGCACGGGCTTTCCGGCGGCCGCGGCGGCGGCGACCTCGGGGGAGCCGCCGGGCACGGCCGTGCTGCGGATGAGCCAGTCGGCTCCGGCGGCGTGGGAGGGGTCGTGGCCGAGGCTGACGGGAATGCCCCGGGCTTCCAGCCAGGCGGTGTTGGAGCCGGCGGCGGCGTCACACCCCGAGACGGCCAGGCCGCGGGCTTTGAGGTGGAAGGCGAGTCCGGCCATGCCGATGCCGCCGATGCCGGCGAGATGGACGTGGCCGCCGGCGGCGATGAGGCGGCGGGCGAGGGGAACGGGCTGGAGAGGAGGGGTGGGCATGGGGTGTATGATAGCGTGCGGGCGGAGGTTGGCAAATCGTTTCGCAATTTTTCCTTAACATGCGGGAGTTTGGGG
>CAIKKV010000479.1 GCA_903828035.1 uncultured bacterium | reverse complement strand
GGATGCTGAGGTGATGGCGCTGTGCGGGCTCATGGACGCCATCGCGGGCTACCTGCGGCGGCGTCCCCTGTCCGCCGCGTCCCACGCGGCGTGGGTGCGGACACAGAACGATCCTGTCTACGCCCCGCAGCATCTGGCTGAGCAGCGTGCATTCACCAGCGTGCTCACCGTCACGTACAGGGTGATCGGATGATCGGGTTCGAGATCAAGAAGCTGTTCTTTGACCGGGAGGCGGTGGTCTCGAAGGTCGATGCCGCCACGCGCAAGGTCCTGTCGAAGTTTGGGGCCTTCGTGAGGCGGACCGCCAAGGGCAGCATCCGCCATCGCAAGGCGGCCGCGCCGCCCGGAGCGCCACCCAGTTCGCACACGGGACTGCTGAAGAAGTTCATCTTCTTCGGCTACGACCCCGACAGGCAGAGTGTGGTGATCGGGCCGACCCGGCTCAACCGAGGCGGGGATGCGCCGCCGCTCCTGGAGCATGGCGGCGAGACTACGCTGGAGCGGCGGGGTAAACGGGAGCGCGTGACGTACAAGGCCAGGCCCTTCATGGGTCCGGCATACGAGAAGGAACAACCCAAGCTGCCCGCCATGTGGCGGGACAGCGTCAGATAGGAGAAAGAGCATGGCGACCGAGTTCGTATTGGGGATGAACGCGAAGTTGTATTACGGCGCGGCGGGGGCAACGGCAGCCACCGAAATGAGCAACGTGAAGGACGTGACGCTCACGCTCGAAGCTGGGGAAGCGGATGTCACCACCCGTGCCAACCAGGGCTGGCGGGCGACCGCGCCGACGCTCCGGGAATGCACCGTGGAATTCGAGATGGTGTGGGACTCGGCCGATGCAGGATTCACTGCCATCAAGACCGCCTTCCTCACGGCGGGCCTGATCGCGTTCAAAATCCTGGACAAGACCGGTGGCCAAGGGCCGGATGGCGACTTCGCCATCACCTCGTTCAGCCGGAACGAGGCGCTGGAGGAAGCCATAACCGTGAGCGTGACGGCCAAACTGTCCGTGTTCCGCAGTTGGATCGCCGGGAGCTAATTAACATGAAAACATTCACCGACGCGGCGGGCCGGACCTGGACGATTGCCCTCACTCTGGGCACGGCCATGAAGGTCAAGGCGAAGCTCGACATCGACCTGCTTCAGCCCGAGGCGGGCGACCCGCCTCTTCTGACCCGGCTGGGCACCGACGAGATGCTCCTGGGCGAAGTGCTCTGCGCCCTGCTCGAGGGGCAGTTCGAGGCGAACAAGGTCACCGACGAAGATGTGCGGTCCGCCTTCGATGGCCAGACGCTGCTCGCGGCGCAGAAGGCCTTCTACGAGGAACTCATCGGTTTTTTCCGGTCGCGCGGCCGCACCGACCGGGCGAAGGCGGTCGCCAAGCAGATGGCGCTCATCGAGGCGGCGGTGACGGCGGCGGAGACTCGGATCGACGGCATCGACGTCGAGGAGACGATCCGGGGAGCGATGGCCTCTGGGGCGACGTCTGGCGCATCGCCGGATCGGTCGGAATCGATCCCCGGCCGCTGACGCTGCGCGAACTGTTGTGGATGGCCGAGGGTCTGGGACGGGAGCGCTGGGCGCACACGTCACTGATCTGCGCGCTGGTTGCCAACGCCAATCGCGACCCCAAACGGGGCAGGCCATTCAAACCGTCGGACTTCGACCCGTATGTCCGTCAAGAAAGGCGGCAGCGGTTTGAAGCCGACAACGAGTCGTTGGCGTTGTTGAAAGAGGCCCTGACGGGCCAGAAAGGACCATGACCATGGACGGGAATATCATCATCAGAGGAATCTGGGCATTCATGAACTCGGGTATCGGCTACTTCATGCTCGCTACTTCGACAATCGCCTTCTTCGTGTTCCTGGCAAGCCGGGCCAACCCGCTCCAGGAGCAGTGGAAGAAGTACGAGGGGAGCATTATCACCGGCATCAAGCTGGCTGAGAAGCAGATACCGAACGATACCCCCAACGCCGGGCTGGCGAAACTGGATGCGGCGCTGCGTTTTGTCCTGGAAGCCTATGCCCAGGCCAACAACGGGAAGCAGCCGTCCACCGAACTGGCGGAGTCGTTCAAGCAGGCCATCCAGGTCAAGCACAGTGAACTGGACCGGTTTGGCGGGCTGTCCAAGAAGGCGTGGCCGAGCTGATGAAGTGGCTGATCGCCATTCTGACCGCCTTTTTCCAGGCGCTCCTGCCGTGGCTGGCCAAGGAAGCCAGACCCACGGCGGGAGACGCCTCCCAAGACAAGGCCACCGGTGACAAGTTGCGGAAGAAGGTCCGTCGCCATTGGGGAGAAAAGCCATGAGGACGTTAAAGCGCCTGCTGCCGTTTCTGCTGCCGATTCCGCTCATGACCGGGTGCGTTCGGACGATCTACGTGCCGCATGGGACGCCCGTGCGCCTGCGCGAGACGGTGAAAGACGCCAAGGTCTGGGTCAAGGATGCCGAGGGGCAGGCCGTGAAAGGGCAGATGGACCTGCCCGAGGGCTGGTATGCCTTGCCGGTGGACGGGGATGACCAGCCGTGACTGTCGTGGTGGCCATCCTTCTGGCGGTCGCGGCCGTCATTGCCCTACTGATGCTGGTCGACCGCAACGGCCTTCTCTGAGGGAACCCCATGTCAAACTCTCAAGGCATACGAGCCGGACGCGCCTTCGTCGAGTTGTTCGCCGATGACAGCAAGCTTGTGCGTGGCCTGCGCCAGGCCGAGAAGAAGCTCAAGTCATTCGGCGACTCGGTGCGAAACATGGGCCTGAAAACCGTCGCCCTCGGCACGTCGATTCTTGCGCCGCTCGGGGCGTCAGCCAAGACCTTTGCCGACATGGGCAGCCAGATGTGGGATATGGCCAAGCGCACGGGCGTTTCGGTCGAGGCCTTGAGCGTCCTCACCTATGCGGCAGAACAGTCCGGAGCGGGCGTGGAGGCCTTTGAGAACGGCATCCGCCGGATGCAGCGGACCCTGTTCGATGCGGGTCGCGGTCTGAGCACGGCAACAGACGCCCTGGGTGAACTGGGATTGAAGTCACAAGACTTGGAAAGCCTGTCTCCGGAAGGGCAGTTCCGCCTGCTGGCCGACCGCCTGGCGCGGATCGAGGACCCCAGCCGCAAGGCCGCCCTGGCCATGACGATCTTCGGCCGGTCAGGCACGGAACTGCTGCCCATGCTCGAAGGCGGCGCGGCCGCCCTGGACGCCTACGAGAAGCGGGCCCGCGACCTCGGCCTGGTCATGAGCACCGAGGACGCGGCGGCGGCCGATACGTTCGGCGACGCACTCGATGACATGTGGAAGGTCCTGAAGATGGCGGCCTTCACTGTTGGAGCCGCGCTGGCTCCTTCGCTCAAGGATCTGTCGGAATGGATCGTCCGGGCGGCCAAGACGGTGACGGCATGGGTGAAGGAAAACCAGGGGTTTATCGTCAGCGCGGTGAAGGTTGCCGCCGTGATTGTGGCCGTGGGCATTGGCCTGACCGTGCTCGGTACGATCATTTCCGCCTTGGGCACGATTTTCGGCGTTCTGAGCACCATCGTCACCGTCGTCATGGGCGTATTCAGCGCGCTGGCGGCTGTCGTCGGCTTTCTCGCCTCGCCAGTGGGACTTGTCATTGCAGCCGTGGTGGCGCTCGGGGCCGTTCTGCTCTACGTGACGGGGCTTGGGGCGAAGGCGACGGCATGGCTGGGGAGCAAGTTCAAGATTCTCAAGGAGGACGCCCTGGCGGCCTTTGGAGGCATTTCGGATGCGCTGGCGGTCGGCGACATCGGGCTGGCCATGAAGATCCTCTGGCTCACGCTCAAGATGGAGTGGATGCGCGGGGTCAACTTCCTGGAGAAGGCCTGGCTGGGGTTCCGGAACTTCTTCATCAAGATCGGTTATGACGCCTGGCATGGCCTTCTGGCGCTCATTGAAGTGGTCTGGAACGCGCTGGAGGTCGGATGGTTTGAGACGGTGGCCTTCTTCTCCGCCCTCTGGACCGGGTTTACTGGCTTCTTCGCCAAGACCTGGGAGAACATCAAGGCGGGGGCGAAGAAGGCCTGGAACTGGATCAAGAGCCTGTTCAACGACTCTGTAAACCTCCAGGCCGAAAACCGGCTGGTCGAGGATCAGAAACAGGCGGCTATCGCGGGGATCGAGGACGAGCAGCGGCGAAAGGCGGCCCAGCGGGAGGCCGAACGGCAGCAGCGG
>CAIKKV010000478.1 GCA_903828035.1 uncultured bacterium | reverse complement strand
GTTCCGGTTGGGGCGGGGGGGGCCGTTGGCGCTGGTGGGGTTGGGGCTGGGGTGGGGTATGGGGTGGGCGCAGCGGGTGGCGATCGGGTTCATCCTGCTCTATGCCCTGTCGGTGATCCTGTTTTTCCCGACGGCCCGCTACCGGGCCCCGCTATGGCCGCTGTTCCTGATTCAGGCGGGCGCCGGCTCGCTGTGGCTGATCCGGCAGGCCCGCGTGCCGGGGGCCGGGTGGTGGATGGCGGTGGGCGGGCTCGGCGTGGCCGCCTTGCTGGTGAACGCCCCGGTGGGGGCCCCCACGGACGGTATCCGGTTTGACGCCGAGCTGGAGAACGCGGTCGGCACGGCCTGCCAGCTGCGGGGCGTGCCGGAGGTGGCGCTCCGGCATTACCGGAAGGCGCGCGAGCTGGATCCCGAGCTGGCGGATGCGGCCTATAATATGGGCGTCCTGCTGGTTGACATGAAGCGCCGCGACGAGGCCATGAGCGCGTACCGGGACGCCCTGCGGATCCGGCCCGACCATGACAAGGCCCGGGTCAACCTGGCGATCGCGCTTTACCGGAACGGGTCGCTGGGGGAGGCGGCCGACATGCTGGAGATGGCGACCCTCCTGAACCCCCGGAACCCGAAGGCCTGGCACAACCGGGCGATGGTTCTGGAGTCCATGGGGCGGCACGCCGAAGCCATGACCTGCTGGGATGAGGCGGCGCGACTGGATCCGGCCTATGAGCCGGTCCGTGCGCGGATGAGGCGGACGGGACCTCCCGTGCGCCCTGCCGGCGCGTGAAAAGAGCGCCAACCTGTTTTTCCTGTTGATTTCCCGGTAGATGAAAACCTATACTGCGAATGCTTGACGTTATAGGATTGAATCGACCGAAAAGGAGCTTCGATGAAGAGAATGGCTCGCTGGCTGGCTCCGGTTGTAATGATGGGATTTTCCCTGTTGGCGGCGGACCGGGCCTCGGCCCAGGTGGCGGCGGCTCCGGTTGCACTGGAAAAAACAGTCCTCATCAAGAATGTGTTCGGGCTCGAAGCGAACGCCCGGCTCCGGACCCCCGTTTACCAGGCCAGCGGCGGCGGCAAGATTGTCCGCTCCACCGGGAATGTCGCCCGCGAATGGATCCAGGTCGTGGCGGAGTATTATCTGCTTGCGGATTCGAAAAACCGCTGGCTGAACCAGGTTTCCTTCCAGTTTTTCGTGCTGACCGCCATCGATAATCGCGAGACCAAGGGGAAGGATTACACGATCTTTCGCGGGCAGGTCGCCTATGCGGATGTGGATCGCGCGCGGCGGGATGCCCACTGGGCCACCCTCTACCTGCGGCCGTCGGCCGTTCTCCGGCATGGCGATCCGATCGCCGTGGCCGTCGAGGTCAGCGTGGACGGCCGCGTCGTCGATACCAAGAGTGAATCCGACCGCAAGTACGCCGAGATGCTGAGCCGCGAAAAAGAGTGGTGGAAGAACCCCAAGCTGGCGGTCAAGGACGGGTATCTGCTCAAGGCCACGGATACGCCCTTCAGCTTCATTAACGTGGATGATTTTGAGGAAATCGCTCAATAAAGAACCGCCATGTTTAAATCCGACCGTATCCTCACCCTTAACATCGGGGCCAGTCAAATCGTGCTGGCCGAGTTCCGCATGCTCAAGTCCGGCGGGCTTGAATTGATGACCTACGCCACCGGGAAGCTGGGGGTGGCGCCGGAGGAGGAGACCGAGGTCTCCGCCTATATCGTCTCCACGCTCCGGGACCTGATGCGGGAGAAGAAGATCAAGCCCGGTCCGGCCCTGATCTCCATCTCGAGCCAGATTGTCTTTTCGACCTATGTCAAGCTGCCGCTCGTGCAGCAGGACAAGGTGGCGCAGATCGTGCGCTACGAGGCCCAGCAGAACATTCCCGCCATCGAAGAGGTGGTGTGGGATTACCAGCTGGTCTCGGGCGGCGAGGGCGACATGAACGCCATGATCGTGGCCGCCAAGATCGACCTGGTGAAGAAGCTGACCGACTGCGTCGAGGCGGCCGGGCTCATTCCCGAGATCGTGGACGTCTCGAACATGGCGCTCTATAACGCCATGCGCTTCAACTACGGGGAGCTCGAGGGCTGTTCGATGATCCTCGACATGGGCGCCCGCAGCACGAGCGTCATTTTCTCCGAGGGGCGCAAGATCTTCAGCCGCACCGTGCCGATCGCGGGAAACGCCATCACCAAGGAGCTCATGAAGGAGTTCGGCATCTCGTTCGAGGATGCCGAGGCGCTCAAGCTGGAGCATGCCTTCGTGGGGTTCGGTAGCAGCTACGACGAGAGCGAGAAGGGGACCCGCGAGCGCGTGGCCAAGGTCGTGCGCAATGTCATGACCCGCCTGCACGCGGAGATCAGCCGCACGATCAATTTTTATCGCAGCCAGCAGGGCGGCACCCAGCCGCAGCGGCTTTTCCTGGCCGGCGGCAGCAGCGTGATCGGCCACCTGGACACCTTCCTGCGCGACAAGCTGAAAATCGAAGTCGACTTCCTGAATCCGTTCTCCAATGTGACGGTCAGCGAAAGCATCGATTCCGAGCAGGTGGCCCGGGACATCATGATCATGGGCGAGGTGGTGGGCGTGGCGCTGCGGCGCGTGCGGACCTGCCCGGTGGAAATCGACCTGATGCCGCCCGATATCGTGGCGCACAAGAAGTTCATGAGCCGCCTGCCGTTTTTCGCCGCCACCGGCCTCAGCGTGGTCCTGGCGCTGCTCATGTGGTGGGCGTTCTTCCACCGGCAGGCCATCATGATGCGCAACCGGGTGGTCCTGGTGGAGTCGATGGTCAGCGAGCTGCAGGGGACCGAGGGGCGGTTGGAGGCCCTGAAGAGGCAGCAGGCCGCCCTGTTCAACCAGACGGGCATCCTGACGGACCAGATCGGCATCCGCACGGCCTGGCACGAAGCCCTGGACGATATGCACGCCAAGGTGCTGGACGGGATGTGGCTGACGGATATCCAGGTGGTGGAGCAGCCCGGCGGGGCCGACAAGCCCAACCGGCGCTTCCTGCGCATCCATGGCCAGGGATTTGATGACAAGGTTTCGCAGACCAAGATCAGCCAGTTCGCGGCGACGCTCAAGGAGTGCCGTCATTTTACGGACAGGCATATGGTGACCCTGATCAAGCCGGTCGACGGGACGGACTTCATGACGGAGTTCGTCATTGAAGCGGATGTCAGGGATTTGTAGGCGGAACTGGAGCGGAAGGATACACCGTGACGGGGTCGCAAAAAAAAGTCGGATTGAGCGTTTTCTGGGGTGGATTGCTGCTCCTGGCGGCGGGTTCCGCCTTTCTGGTCTATCTGGCCATCAAGGAGTACCGGGCCGAGCGGGACAGGCTGACGTCCGTGAAGGGCAGCCTGGAAGCGCTTTACAAAATGGCGCCCTTTCCCTCCTCGCGCAACGTGGATCTGGAAACCCAGAACATGGGCACCTTGCGGACGGCCCTGGGGGATTTGCAGGCCGCCCTCGCCAAGCGCCAGGTGGAGCCCACGGAGCTGAAGCAGCCCACGGTCTTCATGGAATCGTTCTGGCAGGCGCAGCGGGATCTGGTGAATCACGCCAAGACGCTCGGAATTACGCTTCCCGCCGGGTTCGGGTTCGGGCTGGACGCCTATCTCAAGGGCGCGCCGCCCAAGCCCGACCATGTGCCCCGGCTCATGCAGCAGCTGACCATCATCAAGAGCCTCACCGATCTGCTGTTCGCGGCCAAGGTCAGCGCCATTGACGCGATCGGCCGGGAGGATTTCGAGGGAGACGGCGGCGTCTCCGCGGCGGAGGCCGCCGCCCCGGAGGCCGGGGGAGGGCGCCGAGGCCGGCGCGTGGCGGAGGCCGCGAGGGGGGGCGCCGATCCCAGCGCCAATGTGATGATGAGCAACCCCGGCGCCGGGCTGCTGACACCCGGCGAGCTATTTTCCAAGATGCGGTTTGTCCTGCTGTTCAAAGCCAAGGAAAACAATGTGGCGCAGGTGCTGAACGCGCTGGCCGCGAATGACATGTTTATTGTCGTCCGCGAGATGTCCTGGAGGGCTCCGCGCGATCAGGTGACCATCCGCAAGCAGGTCTTTGGCGAGGCGGCGGCGGGGAAAGACGCGCCTCCCGGCCAGGCCAAGGAATCCCGCATTGTATCGGGCCGGGAAGCCACCCTCGCCATCCGGCTGGATTTGGATGTGTACCGGTTCACAAGGAAGGCGGAATAGGTGAAACTCACCCTGGAATCCATCGGTGAAGCGCTCCGGTCCTATTATGACCGGCTCATTGCATTTCTGGCCATCCTGGCCCTGCTGGCCTCCCTCGTGGTGCTGTTGATGCGGATTGGGAACATCAAAACCGACGAGCAGCGGTTCCAGTCGTGGAAACAGGGGCTGACGCCCGCCTTCGCGAACGCCACCAATGTCACGCTTGACGTGTTTGTCCAGGGGCACAACAGCCTGACGAATCCCTTCCAGATCGGCGCGTGGAGCCGGAATCTTTCGGTTCCCGAACTCCGCGTCTCCTGCATCGATTGCGGCCGCCCGATTCCGTACGATGCCACGGAATGCGGCCGCTGCGGGGCCAAGCAGATGGCCGTCTCGGTGTCCAAGGACAAGGACGAGGACGGCATGGACGACGAGTGGGAGATTGCGCGCGGCCTGAATCCGCTGGACACCGATGACGCCAAGGCCGATCCGGACAAGGACGGCTTTGCGAATCTGGAGGAGTTCCGGTTCAAGACGGATCCGAACAACCCCGAGAGCCATCCGCCCCTCATTGCCAAGCTGCGGCTGAAAGACGTCAAGGCGATGCCGTTTGACCTGAAGTTCATGGCGGTCAACAAGATATCTTCCGGGTTCCTGTTTCAGATCAACAGCACCAAGAGCGGCAAGACGGGCTGGTTCAAAATGGCCGATGCGGTGGAGGGCTACGCCATCCAGGAATATATGCCGATCCACGTCCAGGTTCCCTTTGGAAAGGGGAACATGACCCATGACGAGGACCGGTCCACCCTGACGTTGAAGTCCAAAACCTCGGACCGGATCATTTCGCTGCGCAAAGGCGAAGAGGTGCCGATCAACGATTACGAAGTGCGGCTTGTTCTTGAAATCGACAACACGGAAATCCTGGCCAAACATGGCTCCGATTTCGCTCTTCGCGGCACCGTCTACACGGTTAAAGAGATTGACAACAAGGACTCTCGTGTATTAATAGTTGAAAAGGATTCAGGGAAAGAAACATGGATAGGCCGGCAGGCAGAGACGGGTGCCCCCCTCCTTAAATAGAGGGCGGGAACTTTTTCTGTTTGCAGGCTTCCGAGGGAGATACGCTCAATGAGGTCTAGTGTCATCAAATCGTGGCTGTTTTCTGCTCTGATCCTGGGGGCAGGAGTACGTTGCTGGGGTGAGGGCGCGGCCCTTTTGGACCCCGTTAAAATACCGCTTTTGGCCCAGGCAGAGGTTCAGCCCGATGCGGCAGCGGCTCCCGCCGCCGCTGATCCGGCTCCTGCGGCCCCTGCCGAAGCGGCTCCCGTTGCCGCGCCCGCGGCGGAAGGCGCCATCCTTGAAAATGTAGTTGTTCCTCCGGCCGCCGCCCCGGCTGCCGCTCCGGCGGAGCTGATCGAAGAGCCGGCCGCCGCTCCGGTTGCCCCGGCCGCGCCCGCTCCTGCAGCCGAGGTGGCGCCTGCCGCCCCCGCGGTTGAGGCGGCGCCTGTCGTGGAGGCGCCGGCCGCGGTCGTCGCTCCCGCTCCCGCCAACAACACCGAGGCTGCCGCCGCGATGGCCCAGCAGGCGCTTGTGCGGAAACAGGAAATGGAAATCAAGGCCAAGGCCGCGCTGGGTGAGGCCAACAAGGCTTATAATCGCCGGAGCTATTCCGAGGCTGCCGCCCTGTACGAGCAGGTGCTGAAGGATTTGCCTGTGCGCGCCGAGAACAAGACCTGGCGCGACGAGGCCGCCCGTGGATTCAGCGATTCCCAGTTCTACATCATCAATGCCCTGGTCGAGCAGGACCGGCTACAGGAAGCGCTGGATCTGGCCGTTGCCGTGAACGCCCGCGATCCCGAAAACCGGAAGATTGAAAAGACGCGCGACAACATCCAGGAACTCCTGACCGACAGGGACGCCCGCCGGCAGCGCGAGATCCAGCATGGCTTGAAGAAGCCCTGGGACAGCCCCGAGGCGCGTGAGTTGGCGAAGAAGGTCGATAATCTGATCCGCGAAGGCCGCGGCTTTCTGGCGTCCGGCGATTTCAAGACGGCGGCGGATAAGTTCAAGTCGGCGCTCTCCCTCAATCCGGAAAACAAGGAAGCCATGCACTACCTCGAGCGCACGGGCGAGAAGCGCTTCTCCTCCAGCACGGTCGAGTTCAAGGCCACCAGCGAAAACATGATTGCCGACGTGCGGGATGATTGGAATCCCCGCGATTACAAGTACGTGGCCCCGATCGTCGCCGCCACGAACATCATGACCACGGCGGCGCCCGATCTGCTCAAGAAGATGGATGAAATCATCATTCCCGAGATCGAGTTCCGTCAGGCCAATATCCATGATGTGGTTGATTTCCTGGTCAAGGCCAGCATCTCGGAGGACGCCAAGACCGAGGATGCCAAGAAGAAGGGCGTCAATATCATCCTGAATCTGGGCTCCATCGGAGGCGGCGCCGCAACGCCCGCGCCGGCCGCCTCGGCCGATCCGTTCGCCACGCCTCCCGCTTCCGGCGGCGGGGCCGCCGTGAGCGGCGTTCCGGAGATCACCTTCACAGCCCGGTACATTTCCCTTCTCCAGGCCATCAAGATCATCACGTCTGTGGCCGGCCTCAAGTACCGCGTCGAAGGCAGCATTGTCATGATCGTCCCGGCTGATGCGCCCGAAGGCGACATCGAGCACAAGTGGTACTCGGTTGAGCCCACCATTGTCGGAATCGTCGGCAATATGTCGGCTCCCGGAGAAGGTGGCGCGGCCGCCGCTCCCGGACTTGGCGCGGCAGATCTCGACACCCGCGTCAGCGGAAGTCGCGGCGATATGGAAGAGTTCTTCAAGAAAATGGGCGTTGACTTCCCGAAGGGCTCCTCGGTTCAGTATCAGCAGCAAATCGGGCGCCTGATCGTGGCCAACACGGCCCGCAACCTGGCCTTGATCGAGCGCATCCTGCAGGAGATCAACGTGGTGCCGAAGCAGGTCGAGATCGAAGCCCGCTTTGTCGAAGTCAATCAGTCGGACCTGGAAGAACTCGGGTTTGAGTGGTTGCTGAACGATAACTGGGAAGTGCTGACCAAGAAGGGTGGCGCCGCTGCCTTGCCCGGAGGCAATCAGCGGATCCAGGTCGCCAAGAACAGCGATGCCAACGGCTTCACCAGCGGCTTGCGCTTCTTCGGCCAGCAGGACGCCGCCACCCTGACTCCTACCGTGGGCGGTTCGGTGGGTTCGATGATGAAGGTTCAGAGCGTGCTCACGAACCCTGAAATCTCGGTGATTCTCCACGCCCTCGAGCGGAATGGCCACGCGGACGTCCTGTCGGCGCCCAAGGTCACCACCCGGTCCGGCAACGAAGCCACCATCCGGGTCGTCACCGAGTATATCTATCCGACCGAGTTCGATATCCGCTCCGGCAGCGATCTGGTCGGCACCAGCAGCAGCAGCGGAGGCAACAGTACACCCGTGGAAGCCAAGGTTGTGGCGTTGCCCCAGAACTTCGAGACCCGCGAAGTGGGCGTCATCCTGAGCGTGATTCCCGAAGTGAGCCCCGAAGGCAACATGATCAACCTGAACATGCGGCCCGAAGTGGTGTCCGATCCGACCTGGCATGAATATGGGGTGACGTTGACCTCCCAGTCCGGCGACTACCAGGTCAGCATGCCCCAGCCGTTCTTCCAGCGCCGGGCTGTTGAAACGCAGATTTCCATCTACGACGGGGCGACGGTGGTCATGGGCGGCCTGATCACGGAAAAGATCGTGACGATCAATGACAAGATCCCCTTCCTGGGTGATATTCCGTTCATCGGAGCTCTGTTCCGGAACAAGGGCAATGAAAGCCAGAAGCGGAACCTGCTGATCTTTGTGACAGCCCGCCTGGTTGATCCGGCCGGCAAGCCGATCCGCACGCAGAAGGTGGATGATCAGGCTCCGTCCGCGGCCTCGGTCCCGTCGCCTGCGGCCGCCCGGTAAGCAGGCAAGAAACATGATTCAACGAAGGGCATCCCGAAGGGGGTGCCCTTTTTTATGCCGTGGCGGTCAGTTCCAGCCGCGGTTCGCAATCCATGTGCAAGGCCTCTTCGCCGCAAACACCCAGACCATGGCCGGCGACGGCGGCAATCATGGCCGCATTGTCGGTGCAAAAAGCCGGAGTGGACAACATCAGGCGGAACCCCTTTTCCTGCGAACAGGCGGTTAACTTCTCCCGCAAGCGCTTGTTCAGGGAGACGCCGCCCACAACGGCCACAGGACGCCCGTCCCGGGCCGCCAGGAGGGTCCGGTCCACCAGTGCGTCCACAATGGCCTCCTGGTAGCTGGCGGCCACATCGGCCAACCTGGAGGCATCCCCGGGCTGCACCGGATGTTGCCGGAGGTAATAGAGGAGGGATGTTTTCAATCCGCTGAAGCTGAAAGTGAAGGATTCCCCCTTCTGCCGGCCCCGGGGAAAGGCGATGGCCG
This sequence comes from uncultured bacterium, assembly GCA_903828035.1. Next base: position 2,870 of record CAIKKV010000478.1, on the reverse strand, counting down.
AGGGATTTCCCCCTCGGCTGGCCTTGTCGATGGCCGGGCCGCCCGGATAGCCGAGCCCGAGAAGGTTGGAGCCCTTGTCAAAGGCTTCACCGGCGGCATCGTCGATGGTCGACCCCAGCACGCGGTATTTTCCGGCGCCCAGCACGCGAAGCAGGGTGGTGTGCCCGCCGGAGACGATCAGGGCCGTGAAGGGGCATTGTTCGGCGAGAACAGGGGCGCCCGGGCCGATGAAGGCGGAAAAGAGATGGCCTTCCAGGTGGTTGACCCCGATCAGGGGGAGGTTGAGGCGGAGGGCCAGCCCCTTGGCGGCGCTGAGGCCAACCAGCAGGGAAGAGGCGAGGCCGGGCCCCTGGGTGACGGCAATGGCATCGAGGGCGCTCCAGTCGAGCTTGGCTTCGTCCATGGCTTGCTTCAGCACATGGGGAAGGATCTCCACATGCTTCCGGGAGGCGATTTCAGGCACCACGCCGCCATAGGCCCGATGGAGTTTGATCTGGCTGTAGACAATATTGGAAAGCACATCGCGGCCGTCGCGGACTAACGCCGCGGCCGTTTCATCGCAGGACGTTTCCAAGCCAAGGACAATCACCGCTTCTCCTTGAAGACAAGGATGCCCTTGAGCAGGTCGATGGCCCGGTCCATCTGCAGGTCGCGAACCTGCTCCGAGCCTTCCAGCAGCTTGGCGTCGACCGAGCCGGGTGTTTCTTCGTTGAGCCGGCGGAGCTGGACCTTCTGCCAGACGTCGGGAGCCAGGGGGGCAATGATGTCGGGCTGGATGCCGACATCGTGGATGAGGCGGCCCGAGGGGGTGTAGTAGTGGGCCGTTGTCAGCCGGATGGCCGATTGGTCGTCCAGCGGCAGCAGGCTTTGGACCGAGGCTTTCCCGTAGGTGGTGTCGCCCACCAGGACGGCGCGCTTGTGATCCTGCAAGGCGCCGGCGACGATTTCCGAAGCGCTGGCCGACCCGCCGTTGATGAGAATGACCATGGGGAAGCCCTGGTAGTGGGTTTGGCCCACGGCCTTGGTGGGCGGCGGGTTGGGGGTCCCCTTGCGGCCCCGGGTGGATACAATGACGTCGCCTTTGTCCAGAAAGAGCTCGCTGACCCCGATCGCGGTCGAGAGCAAGCCGCCCGGATTGTTGCGAAGGTCGAGGATCAGGGCTTTCAGGTCCTGCTTCATGAGCTTTTTAAGATGGGCTTCCAGGTCGCCCGCCACGCTCTCCGAAAATTGGGTGACGCGGATATAGCCGATTCCGGGCTCGATCATCCGCGCGCCCTTGACGCTGGTGACCTTGATCAGGTCCCGGGTCAGCTCCACAATCCGGAAGTCCTGCGCGCCGGCCCGTATGAGCTTGAGCTTGATGACGGTTCCCTTGGGCCCGCGCAGCTTCTTGATGGCGTCGTTGACCGCCAGCCCTTCGGTGGTCTGCCCGTCCACCTCGACGATCCGGTCGCCCGCCTGCACGCCCGCCTTGAACGCCGGCGTATCCTCGATGGGCGCGATGCAGGTGAGCACGTTGTCGCGGGTGCCCAGCACGATGCCGATGCCGCTGAACTCGCCGGAGGTGTCGTCCTTGATCTGCTGGTAGGCCTGGGGCTCCAGGAACTGGCTGTGCGGGTCGAGGGAGCCGAGCATGCCGGTGAGCGCCGAGTGGACCAGGTCCTTGTAGGAGGTCTTGGACTCGTCGACATAGCCCTTCCTCACCTGCAGGATGGCGGTCGTGAGGAGCCGGATTTCCCGGTAGGCTTCCTCGTCATCGGAAAGCGGGTTGGTGGAAGACAGGGCAGCCGCGGGCTTGGGAGAGGGGGCGGTCGAAGGCGGAGTGGTGCGGCAGGCCGGAAGAATTGCGGCGATTGCCAGAAGAAGGGAAAGGAAAAGCCATTTCATGGGAAATTAAATTACCTGTTCAGTTCGGCCTTGTCCATCTCGAACTCGTTTCGCGAGGAGGCTCCTGGATGCAGGGAAACAATCGAATCGACAGGTTAAACGGCGGGCGATACACTTCATTCACCTCATTCCCATTATGCAGGGAAGAGGGCTCGGAAGTCTACAGTTCGCCGAGTGCTTCGATATCAGCAAGGTCTTTCTGGCGGCCGGTGGCCTTTTTGTTGACGATGTATTCTTTTAAGCCGATGTAATAAACAGGTACATCGTCATAGCGGCCGGGTGTCTTTGAAACATTTGCCTCTTCCCAGGACACTCCTGAGATGGATGTCATCAAGTCGATGCGCACGGGGGGCACGCCTAGTTGGATGACTTGATCGGGAGCCAGGAAATCCTTTTCGCTCAGGTTGGGAAATTGAAAGCCGAAGGCGTTTAGCGCAGCAAGAACGCGAGCGGCATTTTCCGGAGTGGGACGGATGAAAATATCGATATCTCCCGTGAATCGGGGCGCGCCGTGAAAGGCAAGCGCATACCCCCCGACGATCAGGAACTCAACGTGCTTTGCGTTCAACAACGCAAGCAGTTCTTTGAAGTCTGGCTGTATGTCCATGGAATTGTCGCCTGAGAATTTCGACTGCCGCGATGCGTTCCTCTGGAGGTCGGGATCGCCAGTAGGCAAGATCCTCATTTGCCAAGGGATCTTTCATGTTCCGAATGGTGATGACCTTCTGGATCATTTTGAAATAGTAGCATACAAGAGGAATAACGTCTAACTTTGTTGAGATCTTTTCCGCGAAGTGCGAAGTTCCCTGCCTCCCCCCTAGGGCGTTTTGGAGGGCGAGCGTCCTCGCGAGCCGTTCTGCCTGGTGCCTGTCAGTCAAGCAGCTTGCCCCTTTGTTGATTTGCTTTGCTTGGCGGCTCGCGGGGACGCTCGCCCTCCAACGGGCACGGGGATGGCACCTGACTTTGCATCGCGGCTCGCGGGG
>CAIKKV010000477.1 GCA_903828035.1 uncultured bacterium | reverse complement strand
TCTGCAGCACCAGCGTGCCCTCGCCGGTCTTGTAGTAGGCGTTGGTAGATGAGGCGGGTCCGCGGCTGTTCACAAACGTCGCCGCAGCGGCTCCGTCGCCGAGCTTCAGTAACGCGTTGGTTGTGACGGTCAGGCTGACTTTGAGCGCGGCGGTGCTGGCAAGACCGACGCAGTTCACGGTTCCGGTGTAGACGACGTTGCCGCCGAAAGCGCCGAAGCCGGCCTGGCGCGTCGCGGTGGTGGCGTTGCCGTTGGTGAGGGTGAGGGTGCGGCCAAAGGACTTGTCGCCCCCGTCCTGATTTTCAAACAGTACCAGCCATCCGAGGCCGCCCAGTGATGCGGAGTTGTCGCTACGAATCAGCAGGGTGTTGGCGGAATCGCCGAATGCCCGGTCGTCCGTCGCAATCAGCACGCCATATGTGTAGTTGCCTCCATTGTCCAGCGAGAGCGTTGCCTGAAACGTGTTGCCGGTGTTGGACAGCCGTAACAAGCCAAACGTGTTCTTCGCGCCGGCATTGTGGAGGCTACCGGGAAGAATGAGTTTGCGACCTGCGCCGCCGCCGGTGATTCGGCCGGCAATTTCATTGATTGGCCCGGCTCCGGCGAAATTGTAGTATCCGTTTACCGTAGCCGTCAGGGCGGAGGGACCGAAGGTGCTGATGGTGCGGTCAGCGGTGGCGCTGAGCGTGAGGGTGTCTTTGCCGGCCCCGCGGTTGAGGATGACCGGGGCATCGGCGTATACGCTGCCATCGGATTGGCGGATCGGGGAGCCCAGGGAGAAGTTCCGGTCGAACGTGAGGGCCGTGGTGCCCTGGTCGGTGATCGTCACGGGCGCGCCTCGGGCGGCGAAGCCCATTCCGTTGGCGGAAATAGCCCAGGCGTGATCGCCCACCGTGGTGTTGGAGGTCGGCAGGGTGACTCTGGATTGCAGGATAGGCAGGCCCGTGTCGGTGACGGAAACCAGGTTGCCTTCATAGATCAGATCGCCAACGAAGAAGTTCGTGCTCCCGGGGTTGCGGTACAAGCGGTATCCGGAGGCGCCGGTCTGGGCCGCCCAGCTGATGGGGAGCGTCAGCTTGGTTCCCGTCGTGGTGCCGGATTTTAACGTGGAGGGTGCCGACGTGCCGGCATCCGTTACGGCCACCACGCGGTAGGTGTAGGCCCCAGCCGTGAGCGTGCCGCCTTCAGCCGCGGTGATATTGGCCGGTGTGCTCCCCGTGGCGATGAAGGCGCCATAGCCGGCCGAACGATTGTTCGCAAAATCGGCCCAGGTGATCCCGTTGAAGATGATCCCGCTCTTGTCGAACGACAGGTTGCCGCTGAAGATCTGGTTCATGTTCGAGAGTGAGAGCATGCAGGGCTCGGTGACCGCGATTCTGCTGTGGGTGGCGCCATGTTCGATGGCGGGTCGCGTCAGGATGGTATTGTACGCCCCGAGGTTGAGCAGGCGGCCCCCGGTGGCGTCATCTTCCAGCGCGTACTGGATCGTCAGATGTCCGGGATTGTTGCCGCAGGTGTTGTTGGGCTGGCTGCTCAGCGTGCGATCGCCGGTCAGGACCAGGTTGCCGTTGGTGTTGCCGAAGTAGACCATGCGGGGCGTCGCCATGGCATCGCTCGACCCGTTGACGCTGATGGTTGAAAGGGTGCCTGTCGGCCAGGTGTAGCTGGCGCCGGCGGAGGGATCCCAGTAGATGTCACCGTCTTCCTGGAACAATCCGCTGTTTCCGCTTTGGCCAAAGTTCACGTTTGTGGCGCCGGGCTTGTTGTCGGTCGAGAATCGGTACGGGTTGTCTGCCGTGTTCCCGATCAGGTGGAGGTTGGCGGAGGTTCCGGCCAGATCGATCAGTCCTCCGATCATGGCGGCGGGCGACAGCAGGGTTACCCCTGAGCTGGTGGTCACCCGGATTGTTCCGGTATAGGTGGTGTTGGATCCGCCGAAACGCACCGCTCCCTTGCCATTGGAACTGCTCGTATCGCCCATGTTGGTGGCGATGATGCCGCCCGCTCCGCTCAGGTTTCCGGAGAAAACAAGGATTCCGTATTTACTTCCGTTTCCGCTCCAGCGCTGGTCGCCGGAAATGGCGATGGCGTTGCTGATGGTCACATCCCGCCCGGCGGTTATGTTGGCATTGGAAAGCGTGCAATAAGCGCCCAGGGAACCATCCAGCGTGAACGCGTTGCCGGCCAGGGTCAACGGTCCGGGAGAGACCGTATTGGTCCAGAAGGTGATGCTGCGCACCTTTAAATTGGAAAGGGTATTATTGTCCGGCTGTTTGAAGGAGGCCGTGTTCGAGCTGACCGGGAAGACGAGATCGTCGCCGTCCACGGGAATGCCGCCGCTCCAGTTTCCGGAAACGCCCCAGTCGCCGCTGGTGCCGCCCGTCCACGTTTTGGTTCCCGCCAATAGGGGGACAGCCAGAATCGTCGTCAACAAAACGCCCATGGCCCACAGCCGTTGCATCCTCATCGGTGACCCCTCCGTTTTCGACTTTTCAACCACTCGCCCAGGATTCAAAAGAAGTCAACTGATCTATGATTACGTAATCATAATCCTGTTTGGCGCGATTTGTCAAGAAGGATCTGTTTGCGAAAACACGATTTTCAGGGTTGAGCCGGTCAGCGGCAAAGGGCGATAAGGTCGGCGATCCGCGCCGTGGCCATGGCCATGACGGTATCCGAGGCGCCGTAGTAGATGCGGCAGGTGCCGTCTCCCATATCGATTAAACCGGTCGGAAAGACCACCTTCGGGCGGTACCCCTCGTTCTCGTAGGGGTAGGCGTCCTCGGGCTCCAGGACCGGGTCGGCGCAGCGGCCGATGATTTTTGCGGGATTTTCCAGATCCAGCAGCATGACGCCGGCGCGGTAGGTCTTAGCCCAGCCATCGGGACCCGGGGCGCGCATCTCGGCTCCATGGAAGAGCGTGAGCCAGCCATCGGGCGTCTTCAGGGGCGGGGCGGCGGGGCCGATCTTGTGCGAGCCCCACGCCACATCCTGCCAGCGGAGCACCAGCTCGTGGCGCCCCCAGAACTCGAGGTCGGGGGAATAGCTGATCCACAGGTCGTAGGGCCTCGTCTGCTCGTAGATCCGCGCGAACGGACGGTCGAGCCGGTAGTACAGGCCGCCGATCTTCTCGGGGAAGAGAACCGCGTTGCGGTTGTCCGGTTCGCTGAGGTGCTTGCGCACGACGTGCTCGAAGTCGCGGGTGACCGCCACGCCGAGACGGATTCCGACCGAGGTGTCGGCGGCGTAGCAGATGACGTAGTCGTCGCCGATCCGCGTGACCCGCGGATCGTAGATGGCGCGCTCCTCGGCGCCCTCGGGGAGGAGCAGCGGCTTTTTCGAGACCGTCCAGTGGATGCCGTCGGGCGACCGCGCCAGGCCCAGGAAGAGGTAGTTTTTCTCGGGCGGCTTGATCACGTCGATCCGCAGCACCATGACGTAGCCATCGTCCGTTTTCACGGCCGCCGAGTTGTAGACGCGGGTGCATTCGTAGGGGACATCCGCCGCCGTGAGGACGGGATTCGCCGCGTACCGGTGAACAACGGAAGAGGGTTTAGATTTCATGGGGCAGTCTAGCATGATTTTCCGTCACTGCGCCATACAAGAGGGGGCGGCGTTCTTCCCGGAGTTGCCGGGCGGCATCGCTCAGGTGTAGAAACCGCCGGGGCGCGCCAAGCGTCAGCGCCGCCGCCGCCACCGCATCCGGCACGTTGCCGGTGTGCGCCGCGAAATGGCCCTCCGCGTCCACGATGCAGGCGTTCCGGCCCCACATGCTGACCGCCAGGGGGACGCTCCAATCGCGGCAGCGGCAGCGGACCAGGGTGTCGCTCCACTCCCCCTCGTGGCCGAATGTGGGATGGATGATCAACTCGGCGCCCTTGAGCGCCAGGACCTCGAAGGTTTCCGGAAAAAGGATGTCCCAGCAGATCAGGAATCCGATTTTCCCCAGGGGTGTGTCGAACACGGGCAGTTCGTCGCCCGGAGTCAGGAAATCGCTCTCGCTGTTCTCGGGCGTGCGGGGCAGGTGCGTTTTGTCGTAGGAGGCGATTACCTTGCCCTCGGGATCCTGCAGGAGGGCCGTGTTGTAATAGCGGCCCCGGCGGCAGGTCAGGGTGCCGCCCGCGACATAGCAGGCGTTTTGGCGGCAGAACTGGCCGATGCGCTCCAGGTAGCGCTCGCGGGCTTCGTCGATGGCCCGCTCGCACCAGGCCTGCCCGCCGTGGCGGCAGATCAGCATGGCCAGGCGCAGGCAGTCCTCCGGGATGACGGCCAGGGCGGGGGCGTGCCGGGCGGCCTTTTCCAGGTTGCGGAGCTGGTGGTCCAGCAGGCGGTCCACATGGGCGCGGATGGAGGACGGATCGGTCTCAAGCCCCTTGATCATGCGGACGGTGGCCGTCTCGTCCTTTTCCTGCACATAGCCAAAGGAGGCGGGGGCGCAGGCGGCTATCCTGATTTCGCGGGGAGGGGATGGCATGTGGTTGTCCTTGTCTGGATTACGGGAACTCGAATCCGCGAACGGCGAAGACCTGGGCCGTATGGCGGGGGCTCTTGTTGCCTTGAACGCCCGGGTAGTCGGAGTTGAAAAGGATCCACTTCTTGTCGGGGGTGAAGCAGGGCAGGCTTTCGCAGGAGTAGGGGCTCCAGGAGCTGTAGGGGTGGAGCAAATACTTGGGCTCCACGTAGGGGCCGGCGGCATCCTCTTTTACCGTGCAGCCATAGAGGTAGCGGGAGGCGGCCTTCTCCTCCCCGTAGCCGAGCGACAGCGTGTCGCAGACCAGGTGCCGGGCGTCCCAGCCGGGGTTGAGGTGCCAGACATCGGGGCGCTTGATGTAGCGGGTCAGCTCGACCGGCCGCCCCCCGGGCAGATGCCTGCCGAGGTGGCGGGTCTTTTCATCGGCCGGCACGGGGTCGGCCAGGATCATGGCGCCGCGCCAGTGCGGCGCGGTGTCGAACACGTTGGCGTGGAAAACCTTGGCCAGCGAGGGGCCGAACCAGGCCCAGTGGTCGACCCCCTGGCGGGGGCGGTCGCGGCCGACGGGGTAGGCGTAGCAGACCTCCCCGTGCTCGTTCACCAGGTATTCCGCGACGCCGAGCTCGGACCCGGGCAGCCGGTCGCACGTCCATTTTCCGGCCGCGTCGTAGTAGGCCTGGGTGAAGGCCTCCCCTACGCCGATCAGGTATTCGCCCTTCGGCCCGAAGCAGGGGGCGTACTGGCTCTTGTTGTTCCAGTTGCCCGGGCCGGTTTCAAAGGAGGTGTGCAGGGCCATCCGCTCCAGGTCGAAGGTCAGGATGGCCATGCTGTAGTATTTGTCGAGGCCTTCGATCGGCGCCACGCACAGCAGCCGGCGGCCGTCGTGCGAGAAGGAGAGCCACCGCCCGCTCAGGATCCGGCGGTTGCCGAACTCGGGCCGGACGAGCGGAAGGGAGAAGATCGTTTCCGCGGGGCCGCCGGCGAGGGCGCGGCGGTGCAGCTCGAGGCGGCCCTCCGCGATCCGGGACTGCCAGATCCAGAGGCCGTCGGGGGAGAAGGACATGCCCTGGTGGTCGCCGGCGTCTGTCGTGCCGCTGACCGGCTCGCAGGCGAAGTGGTCCTCCAGGTCGCACAGCACCAGCTCCGAGCGCCCCTTGACGGTCCGGTTGAACAGGACAAAGCGCGAGGTGGGCTCGAACGCCTGCCGGTAGTTGTAGAACACGTGGCAGGGGGCTTCCGGGTCGGTGGTGGCCTGGAAGACCTCAAGGCCCGGCTGGGTGACCGTGCTCAGCAATTCGGGAGCGGGTAGAAACTCGTTATTCATAGAGTCATTTCCAGCGTTTTCCTACGCGATTAAGGGATAGGCGGTTCAATGAGTTCGCTGGCGCCCGTGTCGTCCTTGGCCAGGGAGAAGGAGTCAAAATGATCGCCGTTGACGGTCCATGATTCATAACGCAGTGTTTTGCCATCGACGGAAATGATCTGAAACAGCTGGAGATATTCGCCCCGCCGGCTCATCAGCTCATCGTAGGCGGGATTCAGGGGATACATCTTGGAGCCGGCCACGGAGGTGCAATAGACCGTGCCGGCGGCTTTGGGATCCACCACCGTGCCGCCCTGGAGTTTATGGGAGCGGCTGTAGATGTGATAGTGACCCTGCAGAACCAGGTCGACCTTGTGCTTGTCGATG